>CAMBBY010000062.1 GCA_945863825.1 uncultured Prevotella sp.
TGCCACGAAAGCCGCCTCTGGTGGGCACCAGGAGTGGAAGCGCACATGATTGATGCCATACTCCTTACAGATTCCGAGATACTTCATCCAACCTTCCACGCTCATTTCCACATGTCCCGTTAGCGGCCATACTGCCGCATCATGCTTGCCACGAAGAAATATCCTATGACCATTGGCATAGAAGTGGGCACCCTCAATATGGAAATCCTTAGCGAAATCAGGCATCTGAAGGACTGTAGAAGAAACTACAGAACTACTAGGGATTGCTCCTGCTAGAGTTTCTGCAGATTTGCTCTCTACTGAACTGACAAGTTGGAGTTCTATCCTTCCGATAATTCCATTCCAGTTGGTCTGCGTATCTTCCGTATAAGCATGGCTGGAAGCGTAAACCTGCTCAGGCACGCCTCTCCCATTATCCACCACGATTTCCAGGAGATGCTTGCCCGGCTTTACCTTTTTTGGCAGAAGATAGCGCTGAGGAGTAGAGATGAAGCTGCAAGAATCCACCAGTTCTCCATCCACATACACCCATGTCGGTCGGGTACGTTCCAGGAAGAGTTCTACCGGTTTCTTCTTCCAGTCCTTCGGGATATTGATGGTTCTGGAATATCTTGCAGCTCCTTTATAGGCATAGAGCCTCATAAGATGCGTCGTTTCCATCGTATCTTTCGGAGCGAATCCCAGATGGTTCGTGTCGATGGTGCCGGGAAGGAAGGCACGCTTCACCTCACCCTGCGATGCATGCTTACTCTTGGCAAAAGCGCTACCGCTCTTTCCCAACTCCACATTCCATTCACCAGCGAGCGAAATGCTCTGTGCTTGCAAGCCCAGACTTACCAGTCCCAGACAAGCGATAAGAATAGTTTTCTTCATTAACTTATAATTGTCTAATAGTTCATACCAAAAGCCCAGAGAGGAATAACATTGCCCATGCCTGTCTCTATATCATCCTTCACAACATATCCCTCTTTAGCCTCAGAAATCTGCTTCTGACCTTTCTTTTTACCACCAATCTCAAAAGTCTTGTCTTCTATCATGAAATCAGAGATTGGAGAATTGAAGACAGCATGATTCACACGCATCTGATTAAAAAAGAAAGTCTCTCGCTGATTGCCAATATCAGGCATCGAAGAAGAGAGTGCAAAGGAGAGGTTGGTATTATCAAGATACATCTTTTCTACCTTGCCCAAACCACGCACTCCTCCAGTGGACTCATGAAGTTGGGCTATCAAACCTGCACGCTCCATCAGTTCGAAGTAATCGGGCAGATTATTGCGATCCACCTTGATAGTTGTAGCAATGGTACTCATGTTGGGCTTGAAAGGCACACTATCAGCTATTACCTGCATCAGTTCCTTCAGTTTTCTAGACACCTTCACCGTATAATTGGCATATTGTGGAATATCCGTCTCCAAAGTCATACTCACCACTTGATTCAGTCGCATCCTATAGCCCTCATCCTTTGAAAAAGGATAGTAACCCTTGCGCAGATATTCATGAAATAATGCCAACGGATGCTCTATCTCCTCCGGCAACACGACTTCATTATTTACGATTTGTTCCAATGTAGAGACAGGAATGTCTATGCCCTTTTCCATACCGATGTATTCACGAAAAGACAGGCCTTGCATCGTAAAGACCAGTACTCGTCGGCTTAAATCTGCTGTACCTTTATAAATATCAAGCACAGAAGAACCGGTAAATACCACTTGCAAGGTTGGCAGATTATCGTATATCATCTTAAGTTCTGTAGCCCATCCCTTATATTTATGTATTTCATCGATAAAAAGATGCTTGCCTCCAAGTTGGCTAAACTTCATTGCAGTTTCAAAGAGAGTATGATTAGCGAAATAGATGGATTCCGCACTCACGTAGAGTGTGTCTTTCATCTGAAGATTCAATTTGATATACTGCAAAAGAAGTGTTGTCTTGCCGACTCCACGAGGTCCAACAAGGGCCGTCATCCGATTCGACCAAGGAATCTGATGATACATATATCGTAGGTATCGAGTATCGGTACGCTTGATAAGATTGTCTGAAAGTTGCTTCAATAATTCCATATTTCTTGCCTTATTTGATGTTTACGGCTGCAAATATACAAAAATTGCGGTAAAAGCACCGCAATTTACCAAAGAAATTGCTGTATTTTTACCGCAAAATATGATTTGCAAAGAAAAAGTCACTGTAAATGCAAGTAGAATCATTTTTATGACTACCCATGTTTATTTGTCTAAATGGTGTCCTGCCAGCATTCCATAAACAGAAAGTCCCAATGTTACAGGAAAATTCTTTTTTCTATCTGTACACAGATTTCTCACACATCCCTTCTTAAAATAAGCAGGGAAATGTATTTCACCATTTCCACTACTTGCCATAACAGCTACACCAATATAATATTTATGATTATGTTTCAGTTTTAAAGGTTCTTCTACCAATGCAGAAAAATCTTTTTTATTAGAGATTTTAGACACCTGTATGTAGATTGGTCGATGCTGAATCGGGACAAATTGCGTGCCTATAATTTCATAGACAATTAAACGAATTGTACAATATGCAAAAGAGCATTTCTGCACACGCAACTTGACATTTTTCACAAGCCAATCATTATTTACTGAAAACAATGGTCCTGTTTCGTATTGAGTGTTTTGGACATTATGAAAAGCCACATCACCCGGTGCTCGCACACCCCTACCTACAATAGTTTTCTGCATTTTCTTAATATATGTTCCATGCATATCTGAGAAATAAATTCAGCATTGTACGTCTTCTTAACAGGCCTGATAAAAACCAAGACTACAAAGTTACGGATTTTCTGCGTAAAAACCATATACAAAATTGGGATGTTCCAAGCAAGAATCGTCACATTTTGATTTTTGTCAAACTTTTGTGCAGAAACCATCTTGACAAGTTCCTCACGACTTGAGCACCCTTCCTTGATTCACAAGAAAGAATGCTCTTTACTATGATAACTATAGCCACATGATTTACTTTACTTCATCATGCTATGCTATGCTTTACTTCTTCTTAGGTCTGCGGCGAGCCCAACCTTCTTCCTCGAAGTTTGGCTCCTCGCCCTTGAACTTCACGTTGTCGTTGTTCTGGAAGAACTGGCGCCAATCGCCTGTATCCTCCTGGCTGCGTGATTTTCTGCCGCCACGAGATTCGCCACGGCTTCCACGTCCTCCCTTTCCACGAGAATCACGAGAGTCTCTTGCATCATCAGAAGAACCTCTGCGGCTGCGTCCGCCTCTTTCTGAAGAACGACCGCCACGGCTCTCAGCATCACGTCCGCCACGGGCTGCTCTGCCATGACCTTCCTCATCAGCATCGTTACATCTTACGGTTCTGCCCTTGTACTCAGTACCGTTCAATGCCTTCATCACGCGCTTCGCATCCTCCTCAGGCACCTCGATGTAGGCAAACTTACTCAGCAGGTCGATGTGACCCACCTCCTGGCGACCCTTCACGTGCTTGTTCAGATACTGCATGATTTCGCCCGGATAGAAACCATCAGCCTTACCCAGGTTGATGAACAGTCTCTTGAAACCAGCCTCTGTCTCATGCTTTCTGCGACCATTGGAAACCTTACCACGGCCTTCGCCACGGCTTCCACGACCTTCTCCGCTACGTGAACCCTTGCCGCTCTCTGGCTTCACAATCTCTGGAGCACTTTTGTAGTAATCCAGGAACTTACCGAAGGTGATGGTCACCATCTTCTTGATGATGTCCTCCTTGTCGATGTACTCAAACTGGCGGTTGATTTCTGCCATGTATGGTTCAATCTGATCCTCGTCCACATCGGTCTTCATGATGTCGTCCATGGTCTTGAAGAGCTGCTTCTTGCAGATTTCCTCTGGGGTTGGCAAAACGCCGTCCACGAACTCCTTGCCAATCTGCTTCTCAATTTGGCGAACCTTGAACTTCTCTCTGGTATGGATGATAGAGATGGATGTTCCCTTCTTTCCGGCACGACCGGTACGACCGCTTCGATGGGTATAACTTGCCACATCGTCAGGCAAACCGTAGTTGATGACGTGAGTCAGATCGTCAACATCAAGACCACGGGCAGCCACATCGGTAGCCACCAGGAACTGAACGGTATGGTTGCGGAACTTCTGCATGGTGAGGTCACGCTGCTGCTGGCTCAAGTCGCCGTGCAGGGCTTCTGCATTATAACCATCCTTAATCAACTTATCTGCAATATCCTGAGTCTCCAGCTTGGTGCGGCAGAAGATAATCGCAAAGATGCGTGGATAGAAGTCCACCACACGCTTCAGGGCAAGATACTTATCCTTGGCGTTTACGAGATAGTAGATGTGGTTTACGTGCTCAGCACCCTCATTGCGTGAACCCACTACGATTTCCTTGTGGTCGCGCAGATAGTTGAGGGCAATCTTCTCGATGTCCTTGCTCATGGTAGCCGAGAAGAGCAGAGTGTTTCTATCTTCAGGCACGTTCTCGAAGATGGCATTGATGCTCTCAGAGAAACCCATGTTGAGCATCTCGTCAGCCTCATCAAGCACCACATTGTTTACGTTCTCCAACTGAGCCACACCACGATTAATCAAATCGAGCAATCGTCCAGGAGTAGCCACGATAATCTGCACACCATGCTTCAGGGTGCGAATCTGGCTTCCGATGTCGGTACCGCCATAAACTGCGGCAATATGCAAACCGTCGATGTACTTGGCAAAGCTGTTCAAATCGTCTGCTATCTGGAGACAGAGCTCACGTGTAGGACTGAGGATGATAGCCTGTGTCTGCTTGCTGCTGGCATCAGTTTTCTGGATAACCGGAATACCGTAAGATGCTGTCTTACCCGTACCGGTCTGCGCCAACGCAATCACGTCGTTCTTATTACCAAGCAAATATGGGATAACTTCTTCCTGAACTGGCATTGGATTCTCAAATCCAAGCTCTTCGATGGCACGGCGAATCTCCTCGCTCACGCCCAATTCTTCAAATGTCTTCAAATCTTTTTAACCTTAATTCATGTATAATCAAATAGAAGGCCGAATTCACCCTCCCAGCCATGAATTAGGGTGCAAAATCCTTCTAAAACGCTTGCGGCAACCGTATAGTTTTATTAAGATTGCCTAAATTCGGGTGCAAAGTTACGAAAAAACTTTGAATTTCTTGCAGATTTCTCCATTATTTCATTACCTTTGCACGAAATAACAAACAATCGAATGATATGAAAAAAGTAATTTTCACTCAAGAATGGATGGCAATGCATCCATACGAGAAACCTAATGAAGTGGATCAATATTATACGGAGTTATCCAATAAAATATACCACGCCCTCGATGATGCCTGCTTCACGCATCAGTTCAAAGACGTGGAAGATGCCAAGCAGCTCGCCCTCTGCATCGCCGGATATTTTGAGGACGTGCTCTCCGGTACTTGTATCTGGAAGACTTTCACCGCTGAATGCAAGAAGCGATATGGTTCATACATCCCTTTCTATGAGAACGAAAAGGAGTTTGTCAAAAACTCTCTCAATGTAGATGATGCGCCATACGATCCGGACGAGATCAACATCTCCGACATCAAGTTCCTGTGCTGGCACCATTACCAGCAGAGTGCCTACATCCAGGAGGCCGTACCTTTCCTCTTCAGTACGATAGAACTGGCTGCCAAACTGGTGTATAATCTTCTCGACAAGGAGTATGAAACTGCACCGGAAAACGAGCGCCTGCGTGAATTCCTCTGCGAGTTGCCTACAGCAGAAGACAAGTTCCTGGAATACAGAGACGTGCTGGCATGGTTTCACTATAACTGCTTCTTCAACATCAACAATCTCAAGCGCCTGCAGTTCGACCTCGAAAAGCTCGCCCGCTCTCCACAGGGCTTCAATGAAGTCATCGCCTACTCCATCCAGATAGAGCACACGATGAACAGCCGCAACAATCTTCTGGCTCTCACCTCTGCAGAATGGCTTGCCAAGATCAGCGAGCATCATCCTGCCCACAAACTCTGGACGGACATCGATTACAAGGGAACCAGAGCCTTCAGAATGATGAAAGAAGATGAGAAATTCTTCTATCTGAAGGATTTGTATGAGGAGGAAGATGATCCGGAGAAGACCTCAAAGGAGAATCCGGAGAAGGCAGAAGAAGGGAGCCTCATCAGAGTGCTCAAGGAATCTACCAATATTGGGGATGCTTCTTCCTTCCTCAGCGGCGAGAATGTGCTCGTATGCAATCTCTTCCGATTTGGTGGAGACTGGTGGCAAACTGGTGCTCTCCTCGATCCTACTTATGAAGACAACAAGGCTCAGATAGAGGCTGAAAGAAATGTCCAGAAACACAAGAAGAGCATCCACGACTACAATCTGCTCAAGCAGAATGGCTATGGAGACAAGTTTGTGTTCATTGAGAATATCAAGACGATGAAGGAATTCCTGAAGAATATCGGTTTCGAACTGCCTTCCAACATCAGTTTCCCTCAGAAATACGAAAAGGGAATCATCGTGTACGGAAGTCCTTATACGGGCATCAACATCAGCTTCGGAACCGCCCATTGCATCGCTTCGCCTGAAAACCCATACTACAATGCCGAGCGTGCAGCAGAGGACAGTTTCAATATCATCTCCGGCAACGGTCTTCCTTTCCCTTACGAGATTGTTTGCAAGCTGATAGAAAAGGGAATGCTTCCTGATGCCAACATCTTCACCAGCCGATATGTGAAGGAAGAGGGGCTGAAGATTACTCAGGCCAATATCCAGTTCCTTGCCGATTACTATCTGATGGGCAGAAAGGACAAGGACTTGTCGCCTGAAGAATTGTGGTAAATTCATTCAGAATATTCAAAAGTCTAGAGAAGAAAGAGCGGAAAAACAACTGTTAACTGTTAACTCTGTTAACCCCCAGTTGTTCTTCCGCTCTT
>CAMBBY010000063.1 GCA_945863825.1 uncultured Prevotella sp.
AGATTGTGTCGCAAAGAAATAGTCGATATCATAACCATCAGACTGTACCTTTGGCTGCAAAATTACTCAATCAAATTCAAATCAAAAAATCATAGAACGCTTGTAAGTGATTAAATATTAAACTAATAGATGTGATTTAGCGAAATTTATCGCACCACTAGTATTTCAAATATAAGAAAAGAAATTAGCTATGACGGAACAACCAATACTCAATACGCATAACAAGGAGGAGCATCGCCCTTCTCATACAGCAGAGCATCTTCTTAACCAGACAATGGTGAGGATGTTCGGTTGTGAGCGCTCAAAGAATGCACATATTGAGCGCAAGAAATCAAAGATAAACTACAATCTCTCCGAATGCCCTACAGCAGAGCAGATTGCAGAGGTAGAGCGCAAGATGAACGAACTCATTGCGATGGACCTGCCTGTCACCTACGAATTTGTAACAAGAGACAATATCCTCGAAGGCGTAAAGCTCGATAAACTCCCTGAGGATGCCAGCGAGACGTTGCGTCTTGTCCGCATCGGCGACTATGACATCTGCCCATGTATCGGAAAGCATGTTGAATCTACGAAGGAGATTGGCACATTCAAAATTACTAGTACGAGCTTCAATGATGGTTCGTTTCGCATAGTGTTTATGGTCAACACAGAAAAGCAATAGAATAAAGATAACCGCCTCGTAGCGATGCGAGACGGTTATCGTGTTTTTGCTATATTCCATTAGTTCCATGACCAACGAAGAGAGCATATGCATTGACAGAGGATGACAAACAGATGCTTACCTCTTCTTGCGTTTCTTCTTAATCGTTAAAGAATTGTTTTGAGGTTGCTTCTTACCTTCAGAAGGAGAGACGCGATTACTGAATTTCTCCCATTTGCTCTTGAAACATCCAAAAATGAAGATCAAAAACACTCCTAGTTCCTTCAGTGTATAACCTATACAGAGTGTGGACAATGTAGTCAGAAGGAAAAGACGAATATTCTGTATGTTGGTAGTTTCCAGATTCTGACAATACAATCTTATCTGTTTGGATTTTTTTACGTCTTTGATAGCGGCCTCTGTATTATAGATAATACGTGAAGGCTCTATAATATCCGGAGTTGGGCTTATACCATTAAATTCCGTAGGTCCTCCAAAATCCAATTCGATCCTTTTTACTGCTGCATTTTGATCATCAATAGTAAATGTATAGTCGAACTGTGAGATATCTTCCATCCTTAACAGACGAAGAATACTATGATTGATGGTAACATCCATGCCCAAAGCTAATGGTACAGACTTACCAGCATTTATTGCTGCCATAATCCATAGTGAATCCACACACGTGTTGTCTTCATACGAAGGAACCCTCTTGACAACTTTGACACCTCGATCATCCTTGCTCTTAAAAACTCTTTTCCTCGACTTACGGTCGTCAACATGTCCGAACATTTCTTTTCTGGTCTTAATCTGATAAGTAATATTCACGGAATCAGAGGATAGATTCCTATAGTATTTCTTTATCGTACCAAATTGACTTAAAAACGTTGAATCGTTTGACTTGTCATTATTGATATACTTTTTTTCTGAATTCAGAATGCAAGATACACCTACGTTTGACTGGCCATAACCAAAACAGAAGTCCCAGATATCATCACTGAAATTCCTGAATCCGAAGTAGGGATGTTTAACCAATACATCTACTCCTATGCTATCCTTGATGCCTCTCTCCGACGCGCTTATGCTTATACTATCAGAGAATGACGGAACCCTATTCCAGGCTATCATGACCCAGAATAGATACAAGCCGAGCAACAAGGCAGGAAACCAAAGCCATTTACTTCGATGACGTCCTATAAGAATAAATAAGACCGCAAAAGAATTAAAGAACCAAAACATAAACGATATTAATATTCTTCTATTAAAGTATCAGCTGCACATGTATCAGCATCGCAGAACAAATCTGCACCATCTACCTCGATTGTATCAACATCCTCTTCATTTGGAGTAGTGGTCTTTCCACATCCAATTGTCAGTGACAACAAGATGGTTGCAAAAAACATATAGATAAGTTTTGTCATATTATTTTAAATAAAAGTGTTTCTTTTAATATTTTGATATGTTGAGAATTGAGTCCTGGCTTCAAATCATGATGCCAATATGAGTAAGCACCTTTACAGTTCATCCCAGAATGACTCTGGCAGTGAGACGTTCTCCATATCCTTAGCACCTTCAAACAAAGGTGCAATGTCCTCTGGGTCAAAACCTGCTATGCCACAACCTATAGGCGTTACGAGGAAATGTAATTCTTTATGCTGTGAGGCGAATGCCAGGAACTGATCCACATAAGGCTTTATCGTCTCAACACCACCCTGCATAGTTGGAATTGCGTAACTCTGTCCCTGTATTCCTACGCCATTGCCCATTTCTGCACCGAAGCGTACATGAGCCATGTGAGCAGCACCACCGGCATGGATGCCACGGAGATTTGAACCGAATACAAATATCTCGTTCTCTTTGAGTGAAGTGATAAACTCTGGTGTAACTCTTGGATTTGCCATATTGATAGATTCTTGTGTCATCATGCTGCTGTCACATTCATCTGCATAAGGACGGTTATACATTTCTCGTATATCTGCAGTAGCTTCGTATGCAACTCCTGTAGGACATGGCATTGTGCCGCAAGTAGCATTCTTTCCGAGGTATATGCCACTGCCATAATTCTCAATAACGAAAGGAGTGACTACTTCCTCCATCATCTTCTTGTATCGCTGATTAACTGCTGAAGGAGTAAGACCGACCTCAGCACTTACTTCATTCTGCTTGTAGCCAAGAACGAACAGTTCCCATGCCAGGTGTGACATTGTTCGATCCTTGTAATGATGACTCACGGCTTCAGCAATTTGTTCCATCATCCCCTCTTCTCTGTCAGTAGAACGCACATACTGCATCACAATGTCAGCGTCCGTACTGCTCTCAAACTCCTTCTTATGAGCTTTGAGTGCATCCATAGTAACAAACCAGAAGCCCTTGAACATGAAAGCTGAAAGTTTCATCTTCTTTGGACGGTCTGTCAGTTGCTTAAAGTTGTGCAACAAGAGCTGAAGGTAATACTCATGAGCAAGCGAATAGAAATCCAATCCAACCTTGTTCTGTAACTGGTATTTACTATCAAGCACAAGATAAGCCCTACGACAATAGCCGTAGAAATACTCTTTCGTTATGTCAGCATCAAAGGATTGAAAACCCTTGATGACTTTGTCATCAGCATCATTCATAATGCAAAGGTATAAACTTTTTTCAAGAAAAATACACTTTTTTGCTATGCTGCTTAATTTTTATAAATTTTTGTCTTCTTATAGATAGAAGCGCTTTTGATTTGAGATACAACAACAAGATTATTCACCCTTTTATCATTAGGAGGACAAAACAATGGCAGACGTAATCAAGAAAGAAACTATCGTAACCGAAACAACAAAGGTAACTATAGGCAAGGAACACAAGAAGAGTTGGAAGGATATGGCACCAAAGAAACAAGGAGTTCTGGATATGGTTATTGCATTTGATACCACGGGTTCCATGGCAGCATACATAGAGGATGTTCGCAAGCAGGTAGCAGAACTAATACCACGTTTGTTTAAGGATAATGAAGACCTGCGTCTCGGAATTGTTGCATTCGGTGATTACTGCGATATGGAAAGCAAGCATGAATTTGGCGACGCATATCAGTGTCTGATGCCAACCAACAATGCCAATGAGATTATACGTTTCATAAAGAACACCAAGGACACGGGCGGAGGTGACTATGATGAGTTCTATGAACTCGTTATCAAGAAAATTGTGGAAGAGACACCTTGGCGCAAGGGTTCTACACGAAGCATTCTTCTCATATCTGATGCTGAACCGCATGAGGTAGGTTACAGCTTTGGCAATATCGTAAGACACAATCAGATTGATTGGCGTCACGAAGCACGTAAGGCAGCAAAACGTCGTATAAAGATAGACACAGTAACCATTGATCCATTGCCATGGTACAAGGAACTGTCTCGATTGACCAACGGAGTAAGCGCACCTTTCAGTTCAAGTCACAAGACAAGTGATCTTGTAGTTGCAGCAACACTCTCACGTGGTAGCGAGAAGCAGCGCATGATGTTTGACAAGATGGAGGCTTGTTGTTGCGAACCAGAAATGGCAGCTGTTTACAAATCATATCGTAAAGAAAGAGAATCAAAAGACTAAACCGTTATTATATTATACTGTATAATCCAGAAAAAAGTAGTACCTTTGCACAATAATTTCAATAAATCTCGGGAGTAATATTGAGAATGAAAAAAAGAACCGCATACCCTTATAGACTAATTGTCTACAAAGGTATGTGGTAAAATATAGGATATTGCTGATGCAAGCAGCAAGACGAAGAGAAAAACCATTTTGCTCCTCATCATAGGAAGCGAGGGAATTTTGTTAAAGAAATATAAAAGAGAATAATAACGATTGGCGAATTTGCCAATCGTGTTTTTTTGTTGTATTTTTGCAGCGATTCCAAATGTGGCGACAACACATAAAATACGGCTGGGATTATTAGATTTAATAATTAAAGAACAAATTATGGAACCCAAAACAAAAGTAAGATGGGTAGATGAAAAGCGAGTCTATGTGGAAACTCCACAGGGCGATGACTTTATCGTTGGCTTCCCAGATGAAAGCCTCTACCGCTGCCAAAAACAAGCCTCTTGGTTTCAAGTGGACAAATTTGTGGCATCTCTTTTTGACAAGTATTATGAAGGAGATGCAAGTGTTATCATGGGAGAAATCAACAGGCAGATGTTGATAAACCATGTAGGTTCAATCTTCTCTTACTATTCCTTTGACAAGGAGTCCGTTTCAAAGGAGCGTGTCCGTATAGGGCAGCGCATCCGAGAGCTGCGTGAAGCAAAGGGAATGGATGCAAAGCATCTGGCATTCTATGCAGATATTGATGCAGCCAATCTTTGTCGTATTGAGTCTGGCAAATATTCTGTCGGATTGGATATACTCACAAAGATAGGATATGCTTTGGGAATGGAAATAGATTTTGTTGAACCTAAACATCAGTAATCTTATGGTAGATATCAATGAATATACTCGTGAGACAACTTGCGAGTATAAGGGTGAGGTATATTCTGTTCGCGACAATGGAGCAGTAATGCGCCACGCTCGCGAAGGAAAAAAAGCGAGAAAATTAGATAATGTATGGACTTTTGGAACAAAGGATAAGGCAAGAGGCTATATGATGATAAGCTCGCACAGAGTTCATATTATTGTAGCCAAGGCATTCATTCCTGGCAATGAAGATGGGAAGATGGTGGTCGATCATATAGATACCAACCGTTGTAACAACAGAGTTGAAAATCTAAGATGGCTGACAAAACTTGAAAATGTACTGCTAAATGAAGCGACTCTTAAGAGAGTAACCTACCTTTGCGGAGGTGATATCAATAAGTTTATCGAGAATCCTTCATGCCTACAAGATTTAACAGGAAGCAACCAGGATATCATGTGGATGAGAACGGTTACGCCAGAAGAAGCCAGACTTGCTATGGAACGTATTTCTTCATGGGCTAAAAGACCAATATCTTCATACAAGATGATGAAGGAAAGAGAAATGACAAAGGATTATGAAGACTGGCTGAAGAAACATGAAATAAAAGAAACCAATCTTTTCTTTGGGAATAGTCAAGTAGAAAAGCAAAGAACTTCAACTGAAGCACCCAATAGCGACGAAGAAGCATGGGAAGAAATACGAAGAGCACTCACCGCTCCTCGGGTAGAGCGAAGCGATTATCAAAACACCTTGATGAAAAAATTGGAAGAGAGAAAAAGGCTTGCGGAAGAAAAGAAAGAGTCTTTAACAAAAGGAACTTTCCAAATAGGATTCTATGAGAAGATGCAGTTTCCACTTTGTCCAAAAGAAGCCACAGGGGGATTGGATTCGTATGCAAAAGAATTGCAAATAGGCGCTGTTATAGCTGTAAGTGAAAAAGGCGACGAATACACAATAGCTTCTTTAGGATGGACAACGGAATGGGATGCTATCCAAGTGGAGTTAACAAATAACGGGAAAAGAGCACACTTCTATATTCATATTAAATATGAAGAAGGAATGTATGTTCATTGTAACGGATACTATAGAAATCAGTATAGGTTCTGTGATTCACCAAACGTCTTGCAATGCGGAGCAAGAACACAATGCTATTTCCCTCTTTGTCCAAAAGAAGGAAACGTAACTTTGGAGGAATACTCAGACATTCTTCAGAAAGAAGTGTTATTTGAAAAGAACCAGTATTGCGATGGATATGTCATTGACAGGGAAATTACACAATCCACAGCTGGACATCCAATTCTCTATGTCGGTGTTAGTATGCCTAAGTCATTGAAAAACTATGGCGATATGATTGTCTTTATAGAGAACGGAAAAGTTATTCACCAAATAGGTAGGACATATTTTGATGAACGTGCTGTGTTGAGGGAGTTCTGCATGTTGCGTGGACAAGAATGGGACGATGAAGAAGAGATATTTGATGATTATTGTTAAATCAAAGGAGCGGCAGGAATGTCGCTCCTTTTGATTACATGATTCCTCCAGTATCAACAGCCACAGGTGATATGTCCGCCTGTGGGAACTTCTCACACCCGATGTAGAGGTTTTCAAAGCATCCGCCCATCGGTACGGTGTTCGAGTAGGTCTTCTTCCGACTCAGCCAGTTTCTCCGGTAGTATTTCACTGAGTGTGTCTAAGGCAAACTTGCCTCAGACACACTCAGGGAACACTACCAAGAAGGAAGATTGAAAGGATTAAAGATCATCCATAATCTGTTTTCTCAACTTT
>CAMBBY010000064.1 GCA_945863825.1 uncultured Prevotella sp.
TTGAGTTGAACCTCATCAATCCTGAGCACAAGCATCGTTCACACCTCTGCCACAATACTTCCAAGAAGTTTGAGAGCACCTTCCTCGGTTTGACTATTCCTCAAAACGAGAGTGTGATGTTTGGTAGCCTCAGCGGTGATAAGCTTGGTATCTGGGTAGCTCACGGCGAGGGTCGTTTCTACTTGCCTGAGCCAGAGGACCACTACAATGTGATTGCGAAGTATAACTATGCTGAGTATCCAGGCAATCCAAACGGCAGTGACTACAACGTAGCAGGTATCTGCTCAGCAGATGGTCGCCACTTGGCCATGATGCCACACTTGGAGCGTGCTATCTTCCCATGGCAGAACGCCTGGTATCCAGCTGATCGCCGCAACGACGAGGTAACTCCTTGGATTGAGGCATTTGTCAATGCACGTCAGTGGATTGAAGAAAGAGCTTTTAAAAAGTAAAAAGGTAAAAAGGTAAAAAGGTAAAAAATGAATAATAGCGTAAGTTATCTTACATTATTCAAAACATTTATGAAGATTGGCATAGTCACCTTTGGTGGTGGCTATGCCATGATTCCTATTATAGAATCCGAAGTCGTCGATAAGCATCATTGGATGACGAAGGAGGAATTTTTGGATGCCATCGCTACTACCCAGGTTTGTCCGGGCGCCTTGGCCATCAACATGAGTTCCCTGCTCGGATATAAGTTGGCAAAGACACCGGGAGCCATTGTCTGCACCCTCGGCGCTTCATTGCCTTCCTTCCTTATTATATTAGCGATTGCTATGTTTTTCCATCAGTTTGAGGACAACAAGGTGATTGCGGCGATGTTTGCAGGCATCCGTCCTGCCGTCGTGGCTCTGATAGCCGTTCCTACCTTTTCATTGGCCAAGAGTGCCCACATCTCGTTCGTCAACTGCTGGGTTCCTATCTTATCTGCCCTCCTGATATGGCTGATGGGCGTCAACCCTATCTGGGTAATTATCGTAGCTGCCTTAGGTGGATACGTCTATGGGCAGTTTATCCAACCGACGGAGTAATTAAAAAATCAGAATATGGAAGAGACAAAACCACATTTTGCAAGTTCTCAAAATGTTCACATAGACGAAGCTTATGCGTCATGGATCGAAGAACTGAAAGGTAGATACAAGAAAGCGCAGATAAAATCTGCGGTTAAGGTAAATTCAGAACAGTTGTTATTCAATTGGCAACTGGGACGTGACCTTGTCGTTCGTCGTGCAGAAGAGCATTGGGGAGCAGGTGTAGTAGAACAGGTTAGTCTCGACTTAAAAGCCGCATTTCCTAAGGCGAAAGGATTCAGTGCAAGAAACCTTTGGAATATGAAGAAATGGTACATTTTCTACTCGTCCAATAAAACAAATCAAAAACTGCAACAACTTGTTGCAGAATTACAAACTTCTGATAATAAGCAGAAAACAAAACTGCAACAACTTGGTGAAGAAATTCAAGAAGCCGAATTCAACGACGAATTAGGATTGGCATTTCCTCTTGCTTTTTCTTTTGTACCTTGGGGACATCATATTGAAATCACTACCAATGGGCTATAACTATCCATAGATTACAAGAAATAACTTTTGAAAGAATGCACTTTGACTTATCTCATGGCACCTTCTTGCCTGGACAAGCTTACGTTGCCATCAGTCGTTTACGTGCTTTGGAAGGATTGACACTTAGTAATCCTATCCACCCTTATCACGTCACCCAGAATCAAGAGGTAAGAGTATTTGCCAACTCTTACAATGACACAGAATAGAGTTTGGCAAGGAGGAAGAACACATCGAACTGCTCGAAGCATTTAATGACAAAAGCATTTCAAACCAAGACTTCTTGAAGCTGATTCAAGAGTGCAAGGATGAAAAGGAACTTAAAAGGCTTCGCAAGGCTATCACCACCGCAAAGAAGCCTTTTTAAGAAGTATTAGTCGTGAAAATCTCATATTTTTTAGCACATTTCCACGACCACGACTAATAAATTTATTCACCACCCAAAAACATACTCATGTAAAACGGCAAATAGATACACCCATCTTCTATTTCCAAGTTATTACCACTCATGACAATACGCCGATTGATTTTGTCAGCAAAAAGCGAATGAGCCATATCGAGAGAAGCATGTTGCTTATAATCCTTACCAGATTTCACTTCCACAATACTAATTTTATTCTTCTCTGGGAAAATAAAATCCAGCTCATGCTTACTCTTTCTGTCATAATAGTTGAGAGAAATGCCATGCTTGGCAAATTCTCCTGCTACATAATTCTCAGTCAATGCCCCTTCATTCACATCAATATCTCCAGACAAAACCTGTGCCTGAATACCATTGAGCATCATGGCACACATCAAACCAGAATCGACAAAAAACAACTTGTATAGTCTCAGATTCTCATGGATAGGAAAAGGCAATTCGAAAGCCCCGACATTAAAGGAATAATACGCCATACCTGCATCAACAAGCCATTGCGTAGGTGCTCCATACTTGCGACGAGAAGCATTTTTTTCAATAGAAGCTAATATAAAACGCTTATCTTGCTTACTCAACTGCCCTGGAATAGCATCAAACACAGACTTTACCAACAACTTGCCATTACCTGCATATTTAGAAATATCATTACGATAACCATTCAGTATGTCCTTCTGAACAGCTATCGTCTTATTGAAATCCTCATTGCTCAAATAGGTAACAACAACTTCTGGCATACCACCAACTATCAAGTATTGACGATAACGCTCCATGATTTGACCATGTAGAAATTCAGGCACAGGACGCAAATTTTGGTAGCACTCTTTCAACATTTCAATTACATCCTTGCTGATATTACATGCCCAAAGAAATTCCTCGAAGTCAAGTGGATACATATCCAATTCTCTTTCGAATCCTACAGGATAAGAAGACACATCCTTATAATTAATACCTAGCAAAGAACCAGATTCTATATAATCATATTGTCCATCCTCAACTAAAAATTTGATTGCAGTACGAGCCTTAGGACAAGCCTGTATCTCGTCAAAGAATATCAGAGTTTGCCCTGGCTCCAAAGGTCCGAATCCCATAGCTGATAAGTTTATCAGAATGGTACGTGCATCCAGATTTCCTTCGAAAGCTTGTTTTGCCATAGGCATCTGCTCAAAGTTAATCTCAACCATATTTTTATAGTGAGCCATTGCAAATTGGCGAACAATTGTAGTCTTGCCAATCTGTCGAGCACCTTTTATGAGAAGTGCCTTATTAGAAGATTCTTGCTTCCACTTTACCAACTCACTGATTATCTTTCTTTTAAGCATATTCTTACAACTTTTTTCCAGGTTTTCGGATACTTATTTGCAACTTTTTTCCAGCTTTTCAGGCTTTAAGTTGCAACTTTTTTCCAGCTTTTCACGTGCAAATTTACAACTTTTTTCCAATAACAGCAAGGAAATGGCACTTATTTACAAAAAAGAGCGTAAAGTTTTTTAAAATAATTTGGTGGTAATCAAGAAAATCAGTACATTTGCAATTAAAAAAAGAATAAACTATGATATTTCTTCAACTTTTCATCGTATTCCTTCAGATAGGCATCTTCGGATTCGGAGGTGGCTACTCCATGATTTCCCTGATTCAAGGACAGGTAGTAACGCAGTATCATTGGATGACGATGCAAGAGTTTACCGATGTGGTGGCCATCTCACAGATGACACCGGGACCTATCGGTATCAACACCGCCACCTATTGTGGCTATACTGCTGTCCACAATGCAGGCATGAACGGCATGATGGCAGTACTCGGAAGTGCCACGGCCACCTTCGCCCTGGTTCTCCCCTCTTTTGTCTTGATGATTCTGATCAGCAAAATGCTGTATAAATATATGAACACATCAATGGTGCAGAGCATCTTCATCGGCTTGCGCCCATGCATCGTGGGCCTGGTAGGTGCCGCAGCCCTGCTCCTGATGACTCCAGAGAATTTCTCTACTCCAGAGAATCCCTGGCATTTCTACATCTCCATCGCCCTCTTCTTCGCCACCTTTATCGGCGTGAAGGTAATGAAGATCAATCCGATAAGAATGATACTCTACTCGGCTTTCGCCGGACTGGTATTACTATATTAAACAAAATCTTACTATGTTATTTGGCAGTAATAAATAAAAGTCGAAAATTTGAAAAGCGAAACGGAGAAAACCCTTCACCCTTCACCCTATCAACATAATTATCTGATATACAAGCGATTACAAACAAAATAACTAAAAATCACCCTTCACCACCCTTCATCGGCCTTCACCTCAAGATGAATCGTCTATGAAGCCTAAGGCTGTCGTCTATGAAGGCAAGTTATAGTCTTAATAGACGACTGGATGGACTCATAAGAGGGGGCTAAATCAAGAAAAAGATGAAGGGCGGTGAAGGGTGGTGAAGGGTTGAACTTTACCCTTCACCCTCAAAACCCCTGTGTTTATCGGCATTCCAGACGAAAAGGTGAAGGGTGAAGAGTAAAATCGCAAGCGAACAGAACGACAAATAAGGAATGAAGTGCCTAAGGAAGGGCACTATTGTGCCAAGGTAAAGGCAACATTGTGCTCGGGTAAGAGCACATTTGTGCCCCCGATAAGCACAAGGGGGACGCAAGTAAGACACCACCCGTAAACCCGAAACACAGATTCCTATCTTTCGGAGATACGAGTCGCAAACAAGTCTTTTGTACTTAGGAAATAAGCTTTTTTTGTCGCTTTGCAAGCAAAAAACCTACAAAATTCTACGGGTAAACGCTATTCTCTTTTGTTTTTTACAAGATTATTTATAATTTTAGTCTTTAATTATGCCATAAAAAGGTGGATTTTCAGCTGAAAATCCACCTTTTACACTATATTTCGCCTTTTGTCCACCTCTTCTTTGTGTTTTTTGTGTACTTTTGCCACTGTAACAAAATAAAACGGAAATAAAAAACCTAAGAATAAACAATGAACAAGAAACAGATTTTACTTTCTGCATTGCTCGCCTCAACCATGGCTGCCAATGCACAGGTTACTATCAATGTGGATGCCTCTAACCCAGGTATCAAGGTTTCACCTAATTTATATGGTATCTTCTTCGAGGATATCAACCATGCTGCAGATGGCGGTCTCTATGCCGAACTCATCAGCAACCGATCATTCGAGGATTCTGAAAAGGATATTCCTACTTGGAAAACTGCAGCTCAGGAAGGTGCTAAGATCAATGCACAACTCATCAATAAGGGTTTGCTCAACAAGGCACAGGGCAAGGCGCTCCAATTGACCATCGCTGCCAAACCTGCTGCCACAGCTTCTATCATCAACGAGGGCTTCTGGGGCATCAACGCCGTGCAGGGCAGAACCTATAAGCTTTCTTTCTGGGCAAAGGGTAGCTATAAAGGCGGATTGAAGGCTCGCCTCACCAACGCCAAGGGCGATAAGGTGTATGCAGAAACCGCTCTCAATGCCAAGGTGGGCAAGAAGTGGACTAAATATACGGCTGAGTTGACTGCCAACGGAAACGATGCCAAGGCTCAGTTCGAACTCGTAGCCGACGGAAAGGGTACCATCGTTCTCGATATAGTAAGCCTCTTCCCTCCTACTTTCAAGAATCGCGAGAACGGCTTGCGTCCTGACTTGGCTCAGCTTCTCTATAACATCCATCCTAAGTTCGTCCGCTTCCCTGGCGGTTGCTACGTTGAAGGACAGGAATCTCCAGAGAATGCTTTCCACTGGGAGAAGACCATCGGTCCTATCGAGGAACGTCCGGGTCATAAGAACGTAAACTGGCGCTACCGTACCAGCGACGGTATGGGCTTCGATGAGTATCTGCAGCTTGCCGAAGATTTGAATGCCAAGCCGCTCTATGTGGTGAATGTTGGTTTGTGGCACGGCGGCATGACTCCTGTGGATAGCATCCAGCCTTGGATTGACGAGTGCATGAATGCCCTGGAGTATGCCAACGGTCCTGTTACCTCTAAATATGGTGCGCTCCGTGCCAAGAATGGTCATCCAGAACCATACAATATAGAGTATCTGGAGATTGGTAATGAGAACAACCAGCCGGATCCTGCGGCTCAGAGCGACCATTACTACGAGCGCTTCAAGAAGTTCAAGGATGCCGTATTGGCAAAATATCCTAAGATGCACCTCATCGGCAACGTAGTGGCCTGGGGCGATGACAACCCTAAGTGGGAAAGCAACGAGAGCGTAGAACTCCTCGACGAGCACTACTACAGAAATCCTGCCTGGTTTGCAGAGAACTTCAACAAGTATGATAACTACGACCGCAAGGGTAGTGAGATTTATGTAGGCGAATATGCCGTAACACAGGGCTTCGGCAATATGGGTTCGCTCGATGCAGCTCTCGGTGAGGCTGTCTATATGATGGGCATCGAGAACAACTCTGACATCGTGACCATGGCATCCTACGCTCCAATCTTTGCCAATCTCAACAACCGTATGTGGGCACCAGACATGATTCAATATACATCCGATAAGGTATTCGGAACTCCATCCTACTACGTTCAGAACGTGATGGCGAACAACATCGGTACCCGTGTACTGAAGGTGAACCAGGAGAATCCATACAAGTATGAGCAGACTCAGGTGAAGCCAGCCATCTGCCGTGTGGGAATGGGAACTTGGGGCACCCAGGTATCTTTCGAAGACAAGGGCTACAGCGATGAGAACGGCAAGGCGCTGCCAATGACCTTGCAGGAACTGCCTACCGACATCCATGGACAGTGGAAGACTGAGGGCAGCCTCATCAAGCAGACCAGCAACGAGGAGAGCTGCATCCGTCTGAACCCAGGCGAGATTACCAGCAACGGTTATATATATCTGTCTC
>CAMBBY010000065.1 GCA_945863825.1 uncultured Prevotella sp.
TACACAAGGAGTATCGTCGGCAGCGTCAGATGTGTATAAGAGACAGATGTACATCTCCCAATTCCATCTTCTTGGCCCTGACAACGTCAGGATAGAAGGTTGTAATACCGTCACTGGTTCCGAAGGCGATAAGGTCGTTGGCAGTATGCATGGAAGAGCCCAGCACGTACTCACGGGTAGTAAGTCCGTTGCCGTTGATGTGCCCGATAAACTGTCTGTTCTTCTGTTCATACTGCCAGATGCCCATGGTTGTACTTACCCACAAGTCACCCTTTTGGTCTTTGATGATGCTGCAGACCTGCTTGCCTTTCAACGCTTCGGCATGAGGAAAGTCTGAAATCTTATTGCTCTTTCTGTCAAACAGATAGAGTCCTTCTTCCGTACCGATGATAATATCGCCGTTCTTTCCTTCGCAGATACTATTCGCCTGACTGTCTTTCAGAATGTTGTGCCATCCGAAATCCTTGAAACTGAGCGTTTTGGTATTGAGACAGGAAACTCCATTAGAGGTTCCTATCCATAAATGGCCTGTATGGTCGAGCGCCATGCTTCGCACCCAGTCGTTGCAGAGAAATCCTTTATCGCCTCTTTGCTGCATATTCAGAGCGGTAACCTTGCCGCTTTCCACATTATATATATATAGGCCTTTGCTGTATACAGAAATGTAAAGGTTGCCCTGTGCATCGTCGGTCATACAGTAGATGCCGGCGCTGGTAAAGGTGAGTTTCTGCTGGTATGTACCTGTATGAGGGTTGTAGCTGTAGAGTGCGCTACCATTGCTGATCCAGTAATCGCCACGTCGGTCTTTATAGATGATGCAAGTACCGGCAGGTGACTGGGGATGGGCGATAATCTTGCCTGAAGCATCAAAACAGAACACACCACTGTTCTGTACTGTACACCATGTTTCACCATTTTCGCCTTGTGCAATAGATGAAACGCTGCTGCCGATGATGTAGTTCTGTGCAGAGAAACTCCAGCTGTTGAAAGCCTGCTGGCGCTGGTTGATAAGGTACAGACCTTTCTTGTAACAGCCTATCCAGAGATTGTTGTCCTTATCTTCGATGATATCGTTGACGAAGGCGGTAGCCAGATTGAAACTGCTGTTGCTGTTCTCCAACTGTTCTACCCTGTTGCTTCCCTTTCTGATCATGAGAACACCATGTTCAGAGGTGCTGATATAGAGGTTGCCTTCGTGGTCGAAGGTAGCATTGTTGATGGTTACATTATTCTGATAACCGCCAAAGTCGTAGCCAGCATCAGCGATGCGGCCTGTCCGGTAATCATAATAGATGATGCCATACATACAGACGATGAGCATGGTCTGCGGGCGATGCTGGATGAAAGCCACAGGTGCTCCGCATGGCGATTTGAAGTCTTTGCGCTGCACCTTGCCTTGTTTCTTGATGAAACGGGTGAAGATAGAAAAGTGGCTACTCTGCCAGAGATAATGATGCTTATCTTCGTAGATATGGGTAAAGAATACATCAGAATCGCGCTCAGCGTATTGCCTTTCCTGTCTGATAGTGAAAAGATTGTCTGTTCCTTTCTGGGTATTTCTGTCTTTTACAGAATAGAGACCATATCCTGCTGTACCCAGCAGGATATCGCCATTGTGACTTTCTACCATAGAATAGATACGTGGCTTTCTGCCATCAGGAAACTGGAGACGGGCGAAATCGTTCGTCTCATAATTATAGCGCATCAGTCCCTTGGCACAACCTATCCACAGGTTACCTTTCTTATCTACCAGCAGGTCGGAGATAATGTTGTCGGTAATGGAGGTTGTGTCTTCTTCGTTGTGCAGATAGTTGGTAAAGCGGTAGCCGTCAAACTTGCTGAGTCCGTATTCGGTTCCCACCCAGATATATCCGTATTTATCCTGCACAATGCAGTTGATGAGCGAACTTGACAGTTTGCCCGATGTGAAAAGTTCACCACTGTCTGCCCATACCATGAGAGAGATGATGATAGCCATAAATGCCGTGAGGCAATGTTTCGTATATTTCATAAGTTTCTGTTTGTTGCTTGCTTTTTAGGTTGTTGATGTTGCAAAAGTAACAAAAAAGCATGAAAGCAACAAATAAAAACGAGATAAAATGTTTCGTTCACTTTTGTTTCTTTATCTTTTTCTTTGTTTTTCTGTACCATGAAACAAATAGAAATGATTAGGTACCATTAATTGTATGTAGTTTCAATAGTTTTTGCTATATTTGCAGCGTCAACAGCAAAATAGAACCAAAACATAGTAACAATGATAAAGCAGATAATAAAGTGTTTTTCTTTGGCATTCTTGCTCGCAGCACAGAATCAGATGACATTTGCACAGAATGTATGGAAAGGTTCTTGGGCAACAGCAGTAGAGTGGACGGGAAAGGGTGACATGCCTAAGGAGAGTTTGAGTAACCGCTCTTGCCGACAGGTAGTTCATGTATCTTTTGGCGGAGAGGAACTCAGAGTGAAGCTCAGCAATGAACAGAGTAAGGAGCCGGTAGAAATCAAATCGGTGTATATTGCAGATACCGATGTGCCTTCTAACTGGGGCATCCATGCCAAGACCGTGAAGTATCTCAAGTTTAATGGCAAGAAGAATGTAACCATTGCTCCTGGCAAGGCTATCTTCTCAGATGATTTGAAATATGCCTTGAAGAGTGGACAGCGCCTCACGATTACCATCGACTATGGCAAGCAGACTCCTGTGAATGCAACATCCCATCGTGGTTCACGTACCACATCTTATATAGTAAACGGTTTGCATCGTACTCCTAAACCGATGGATAAGAGTTTTGATGATGGCGAGGAGGTGGATCACTGGTATAATCTTTCAGCCATAGATGTAATGACAGAACAGTCCACCCCAGTGGTAGCAATTCTTGGCAATTCGATTACGGATGGTAGGGGAAGTACAACTAACCATCAGAACCGTTGGACAGATTTCTTGTCGGATGCATTGAACAAAGAGAGACCATACGGAGTTTTGAATTTGGGAATCGGAGGCAACTGTGTGGTAGAAGGGGGACTGAGTGAACCTGCAATGAAGCGCTTTGATCGTGATATATTAGGGCAAGCAGGTGTAGATAAACTCATCATTTTTGAGGGAACCAATGACATTGGTTGTAGTAGTAAAAATTACGAGCAAATTGCAGATACTTTGATTGCTTGTTATAAAGTATTAATAAATAAAGCAAAAGCAAGGGGTATCAAAGTGTATGGTGCAACTATAACTCCTACAAAGGGGAACTGTTGGTATTCTTTTTGGCATGAGGCGATACGACAAACTGTTAATGAGTGGATAAGAAAGGGTGGCTTCTTCGATGAAATCATTGATTTTGATGAGTTGACACGTGATCCGCAAGACCCACAACGCCTAAAACCCGATTATTCGGATGATTGGTTGCATCTTAATCCAAAAGGATATGAAGCAATGGGTAAGTTTGCTGCAGATAAATTGAAATAAAAAGAATAAAAATATGGAACAGACATCTAAGGAATCTCAGGGATTCTGTAAATTGAGCTGGTTACAGCGCATTGGATTTGGTTCTGGTGACTTGGCACAAAACCTCATCTTTCAGACAACATGTATGTACCTGTTGTTCTTCTATACCGACATCTATGGACTCGATGCAGTAGACGTTTCCGTGATGTTTACGGTAGGAAATGTTGCAAATGTGATTTGGGATCCTATTGTAGGTGCCCTTATCGACAAGCATAATCCTAAGTTGGGTAAGTATCGCTCTTATCTGGTATTCGTAGGAATCCCACTTTCGGGCTTTGCCATCCTCTGCTTCTGGAATGGCTTTGCACCATCCCTGCTCTATGCCTATATCACATACATTGCCATGACATTGCTCTATACATTTATCAATGTACCTTATGGAGCCTTGAACTCATCGTTGACACGTGATACCGATGAAATCACGGTGTTGACATCAGTTCGTATGTTTATGGCAAACTGTGGCGGTTTGGCTGTAGGTTCAGGCCTTCCATTGCTCATTGCATACTTTACCGACCAGCAGTCGGATGGTTTGCCTAAGGATCCAGTGGCTTGGTTTACCACCATGACCATCTATGCCGTCATTGGTTTGTTGTTGCTCCTCTTCTGTTTCTCGCAGTGTAAGGAGCGTGTGGTAATGAATGCCGAGGAGAGTGCTAAAGTGAAGATAAGCGATCTTTGGATGGAGTTTTTCCACAACCGTCCTTTGCGTATCATTGCCTTCTTCTTCATCACCGCCTTCGCCATGATGTCTATCGGCAATGCGGCAGGAGCTTACTTCATGAACAGCAACCTTCACGGTACCTCCGAGCAGCTTTCCATCTTCATGGGCTTGGGTTCGGCACCATCGTTCATCTTCATGCCACTGGTGCCTATGATCAAGAAGGCAATCGGCAAGAAGAACATGTTCTATGTGTTCCTGGGCATCGCCATCGTGGGTATGGCATTCCTTTATCTGGTAGCAAAGATGGAGCAGCCAAGTATGATGCTCGTCTATATTGCCCAGTTTGTTAAGTCAACGGGTGTTATTGTAGCTACGGGTTATATGTGGGCTCTTGTTCCTGAGGTTATTTCTTATGGAGAGTATAAGAGTGGCAAGCGTATAGCAGGTATCGTAAACGCCTTGACGGGCATCTTCTTCAAGGCGGGTATGACCTTGGGTAGTGTGGTGGCTCCAGCCATCCTTGCTTACGTGGCTTACAATCCGAAGACCGTGGAGCAGACTCCTGAGGCTCAGGAGGGTATTCTTTGGTTGGTATGTGTCATTCCAGCCGCCTTGTTGCTGCTCGCCATCTTCATCATCTCGAAGTATGAGTTGACAGATGCGGTTATCGATGATATCAACAAGAAGATTGAGGCTCGACACAAACAGGAAAAGTAACATTTAAATGAGAAAAATAAAAATTAGACATGAAGAAAATATCAACTTTTGCATTGGGCTTGATGCTTGCTTCTACAGCATTTGCCCAAAAGGCGAATAACGCTACCGAGATTCCTACATTCCAGGAAACCATGGGCAAGTACTTCCTGGTGGGAGCTGCCGTGAATACTTTCCTGCCAGACGGACAAGACCCGGCAGGTGAGGAAGTAGTGAAGAAACAGTTCAACCAGGTGGTTGCCGAGAACTGTATGAAGGGCGAGAAGAATCATCCGGAAATCAATCGCTTTGATTTTACCGATGGCGATAAATTGGCTGACTGGGCTGAGAAGAATGGAAAAACCTTGATAGGTCATTGTCTGGTATGGCATTCTCAGCCACCTAAGTGGATGTTTACCGATGATAAGGGTAATCTGGTAAGCCGTGAAGTGCTCATCGGCAGAATGTATAATCACATCATGAATGTGGTTACTCATTATAAAGGTAGAGTAAAGGGATGGGACGTTGTGAACGAAGCTTTCGAGGATGATGGCTCTTACCGCAAGTCTTTATATTATAAGATTATCGGTCCGGAGTTCATCGAGTTGGCTTTCCGCTTTGCGCATGAGGCTGATCCAAACGTAGAACTTTATTACAATGATTATTCTACTTCGAAGCCAGCTAAGCGAGAGGCTATCTGCAAACTGGTTCGCGATTTGAAGGCGAAGGGTCTCCGCATCGATGCTGTAGGTATGCAGAGCCACAATGGTTTTGATTATCCTGATTATGCTGAGTATGAGAAGAGCATTGAGGCTTTTGCTGGTGAAGGCGTGAAGGTGATGCTGACTGAGCTGGATATGAACATGCTTCCTAATCCGGAAGGATTCGGCGGTGCGGAAATCAGCCAGAAGTTTGAACTTCAGAAGAAGTACAATCCATACGTGAAGGGACTTGACAAGAAGGCGCAGAAACTCTTCAACCAGCGTTATCTCGATCTCTTCAAGATTGTAGAGCGTCACAAGGATGTCATCAGTCGTGTTACCTTCTGGGGTGTCAATGATGGTCACTCTTGGTTGAATGGCTGGCCTATCCCTGGCAGAACCAACTATCCACTGCTCATCGACCGCAACAACAAGGTGAAGCCAGTGGTGAAGGAAATCGTCAATCTCTTTAAGTAAAATCTCTTTAGATAATATTGTACATCTCTTAAAATAATAAACAACAATGAAAGCAAGATATTTGTTCCCTAAGGATTATATGGCAGATCCATCTGCCAATGTGTTTAACGGTCGCCTGTATGTTTACCCATCTCATGACTGGGATAGCGGCGAAAGCTTCGACGATGATGGCGGTCACTTCCAGATGAAAGACTATCATGTTCTCTCTATGGACGATGTGATGGAAGGTGAGGTAACCGATCATGGTGTGATACTCGATGTGAAGGATGTGCCATGGGCTGAGAAACAGATGTGGGACAACGATGTAGTAGAGAAGGATGGCAAGTACTATCTCATCTTCTCTGCCAAGGATTATAATGGCGTGTTCCATCTTGGTGTGGCTGTGGCTGATAAGCCTGAAGGTCCTTTCGTTCCGAATGCCGACCCAATCCGCAAGTCATACAGCATCGACCCTTGTGTGTTCAAGGATGATGATGGCAAGATTTACTGCTACTTCGGTGGTATCTGGGGCGGTCAGCTTCAGTGGTACAAGGACAACAAGGCTCTGAAGGATGAGCATCTTCCAGAAGGCAAGGAGAATCCGTTGCCATCCCGTGTAGCCATGATGACTGATGATGTTCAGCAGTTTGCTGAGATGCCAAAGCCTGTTGTCATTGTTGACGAGGAGGGTAAGGTATTGCCAGCCGATGATCCTCATCGCTTCTTCGAGGCTAGCTGGATGCACAAGTATAAGGGCAAGTATTACTTCAGCTACTCTACCGGTGATACTCATTATCTCTGCTATGC
>CAMBBY010000066.1 GCA_945863825.1 uncultured Prevotella sp.
GATTCACAAATGTTTACTCAATAATTCAAACACGGGGATTTACTGGTGACCCGATTTTTGCAGGTAAAACCAATATCGAGGCGAGAAGTACCGTTGTTATCCGATGCATTCTCTCAATGGAAAACGGTCTGCAGCAGATGCTTCGCATGAATCCTCAACTCCATATCTTCCATGATGCCAGTTATCACGATATGTATTATATGAACCTGTCGGATAAGCGACTGGACAGTTTGAAGAATTGTATCGGAAGAAAGACGGTGCAGGAGGAATTTACCAAGAAGCACGACTGCTATGACCGCGTGATGAAGGAACTCTTCAACGATCCGTACTGGGTGAAGCAGAATATCAATCCGCGCGACCTCAACTGGAAACTCTTTGAGATGGCTGGGGCTATCCAGGGTACTGAACTGCGTGGCAAGGTTTCTCTCTACGATCTCTTCAATGAGGAGGAAATCTATCAGAATTGGGTGGTAAGCAATTCCTGGTGGCAGATGTCATACGGATATTCTCCTTATACTGGTGCCGAACAGCCTTATTCTCAGCGCAATCTCTTGAGAAATATCATCGAGAAGGCTGACAGTTGCATCGCTCTCCAGCATCCGGGTGCTACGCTGAGATATGGTCATGATACGATGGTGACTCCGCTTACCTGTCTGCTCAACCTGAATGGTTATGGTGCGCTTATCAAGGATCCTGAGAATATTGCCAAAATGTGGTTTGATTATAAGATTACTCCGATGGCAACCAACCTGCAGTTTGTCTTCTATCGCAATCAGAAGAAGCCGAATGATGTCTTGGTGAAGGTTCTTCTGAATGAGGATGAGGCTACCTTGCCTATCAAGAGTGATGTGGCTCCTTATTATCATTGGAATGATTTTAAGGCATATTGCATGAAAAAGCTGGACTCTTATCCAATGCAAAGAGACGACAAGAAAATCATTAGATAGAAATTAGGAGAGATTATAGCATATGGAACTATCTACTTGTTTTGCAAGCCCGGAGATTTACTATTCCTTGGCTTGCTTCACTTATATTTTATCAGGTGTGTTCGGTGCCATCATCAGATGGCGCCACATGTGCATCCTTATAGTGAACAAGGCGACTACTTCTACCCTGCACGCCGCCAAGTACCCTTCTTTTATGGAGCTGTAGTCTTACAGTTTCCATATGTGCTATGCCCATCAGATCCTGACGCTTGGTTTTTCGCACGAAGTTTCGGAATCATCTTTTACCCTATCTGCTTTGCAGTTTTGTTCTTCCGATATTTTCGAATGAACAATATATGCAATATACAAGACTTGAATAAGAAAGCCCTCTACAACCTACTCTTCATCTTGCCCTTTCTTCTTTTGATTGTGATGTTTTTCTTTGTAACATTTCGTAATGGAGATGTCTTTACCCCCTATCAAAAGGAATGGGAATATGGATTGGGCGGCATAAGCCTTTTAATCTCCTACGGCTTTATGAGAGAATGTTGGTGGTTAAGTCGTAAATTGGATAATTTCAACATACAGAATTATTCCAATGAAGATGACTTTCCTTATGCTTTTGCCAAGAAAGTATTTAGGCTTCCACTCATAGGTTTTACTATCATGTGGATAGTCTTTCTTTCGGAAAGTCGCGAGGTCTATATGTGTGTAAACATCCTCATGGCTATGTTCATGGTGTTTTTTCTTTGCCAGATTCTCCATCCCAACAAAGCCATACGCTCTCCTTTGGTGAAAGAGGAACTGGAATGTATGGAAAAGGAATGTCTTGAAAATATAATGCGGCGAAACGAGGATTTTAAACCTGAAAATTCTGCCTCGTCCGAAACAGACGAAAAAGTAAGTTCTTGCCAAAAGGTAGTTTTAGATGTGGAGGGTGGCATCGACAAGGAAGCCCTGCTAAAGCAGATGGCAGAGAAGGATTGGGAAGCCGTAAAGAAAGAGGTACTTACCATCGTGAGCCGTCGCTACTTAGAGCCAAGTCTGAAGCGAGTGGACGTCATTCGTGATGTTACCCTGATGAAACATACCCTGGCTGGCACTTTCATTACCCAGGTGGGTTTTTACAAGTTAGTAAATGCCTTTCGTGTTCGACATTATGAGAAATTGATGGAGACATCCAACTCAAATCTGAGTCAGGACATGGCTGCAGAGCTGTGTGGATTCAAGAACCGTTGGGCACTTTCTAATGCTCGCAAGCGTTTGGAAGGTTTTGACTATAGTTTGATAGAAGAATATGTTTCATAAAAATATTTGATAAACTATTTTGTTTGTACAAAGGTGTGGTGTTCTCCGCACCTTTTTTTTGTTGTTTTGCTTCTTCTCACCACTAAAAATTACACCAATACTTACATTTCAATGTGCTTTTTCTGTGAATATGAGGCGGATTTAGTTAAAAGATGTATAATCCAACGCGTGTTCACGTGGAAAAACTGATATTCACGAGAAAAAACTCACGTTCACCACACTTTGAGATTATTTTCATAACTTTGCAAGCATTGACTATGACACGACAAGGTCATCAATAAAAAAAGTAAAAAATATTAATTTTGCTTCTGATTGCTTTATATTGGAATGTGGATGTAAGTGAGTTATTTCATGTTTATATTAAGGTATAAGTAAATTAAAGAAGTTTTAAACTTAAAAGATTATGAAAAAGAAAATTTATCCAATGCTATTTGTCGCAGCCTTGAGCCTGTCGGCATGTACGGAGGTTTTAGAACCTAACGTGGACTATGGTGGAAACACATTCATCAACGACTATTCAGCGTTGGTCGATGCAGTGAACAACCTAAACAAGACTTTACAAGAGCGTTTTGATGCTCTCAATCAACTGCTGAAGAGCAATATGGTAGATATCAAACTTGCCATTGACTCCAACACGGGTGCCATCAAAGTTCTCAGCGAGAAGACAGAGCAAGGATTGAAGGACGTGAACACCTCCATATTCAATGGATTCACTACTCTTTCTGGCAAAATTGACGAACAGGGCAAGAGCATTGTCGTTGCCATGAACAACAACGGCGAGTTGCTGCGTCTCCAGATTGACGAGACTGGCAAGTTGCTCTCTACCTCTTTGTTGAACTCAACGGATGCCATCGTGAAGGCCATCAACGACCAGACGAAGTCGTTGGAGGAGCGCTTCGCCATCTTGGACGCTTCCTTGAAGGCTGGCTTTACCGATGTGAAGGTCAGCGTAGATAAGAATACAGGCGCCATCACCTTGTTGGATAAGAATACAAACGCAAGCCTTGAAAAGATTAACGGTTCGTTAACAAATGGCTTTAAGTTGCTCAAAGAGCAGATTTCTACGACAGGCAATGATGTCATCTACGCATTGGACAACAACGGCAACTTGCTCCGTGTTGAATTGGGCAAGCAGCAGGAGGCTCTCAGTGCCACTATCGTAGGTCAGACAACCAAGCTCATCGCTGCCATCAATGACCAAACCAGCACTTTGGACAAGCGCATTGAAGCCTTGAGTACCGTAGTGGAGACTGGTCTGAAGAATGTTGTGATCAGCGTAGATAAGAACACAGGTGCCATCACGTTGCTCGACAAGAATACACAGGAAAGCCTCAATGGTATCAACGTGTCCTTGGATAAGATTGACGGAACTTTGATTTCTGGATTCCAGGCTATCAGGACAGAGATTTCTACCACAGGTGGCAAAATCATCACAGCATTGGACAAGAACGGCTACTTGCTCCGTCTGGAACTTGACAAGCAGCAGAAACTTCTCCGTGCAACAATCGTGACTCAAACTAACAAGCTCGCCAAGGCTATCAACGATCAGACAGCATCTTTGAGTAGCCGATTTGAAGCACTCACCACTGCTCTTTCTACAGGTTTGGCAGATATCAAGGTGGAGATTGACAAGAACACAGGTGCCATCAAGACCTTAGATATAAATACACAAGCAAGTTTGGGTACTCTCAATACGACAATTTTTAATGGCTTCAAAACATTGAACGAGACCGTGGACGACAAGGGCAACAAGATTGTCACAGCCATCGGTACACAAACAGAAGCTATCAAGAAGCAAGGTGAGTTGCTGCGTACGACTATCACGACGTCTGGTAAACTGATAGCAGCAGAGATTGTAGGTAGCATCAATACATTGAATTTTATTCTTGCGCGTCAGAATGTCTTGTTGAGTTCCAAGTTGGATGCTATCAACACCACCATCTTTAGTGGTTTGGCAATGGTGACAGCACTGGAATCGAATATCAACAAGACGCTCGACTTGCGCTTAACAGCCATCGACACCCAGTTGAAAGGTACCAACACTGAGTTGCAAAACGCAAACGCTCAGTTGAAGACACTGAACACTACCTTAAAGACGCTCAACGAGAACTTAGTATCTGGCTTCAAGACTGTGGAGAACAGCATCAATAAGATGTCTGGTGAATTGTCTGTCAAACTTGCCGACAACACGACAGCTATCGTCAACATGGAAGGCAGCATGAAGGACAATCTCAAGAGCCTGAAGGATGCTGTAGATAAGCAGGGAGGCAAAATCGTTACCGCTATCGACAAAAACGGAGTGGTAGTTGCTGCTGCTATCAACAAGAACGGCAAGGTTATCAGCAAGGCCATTACTACCCAAGGTGGTGAAATCAAGGGTGCCATCAACAACAATACCGAGCAAATCGGCCTGAAGATTGTTGGTGTCGTAGATGCTATCACAAAGCAAACCGCAGACCTCAACAAGGCTATAAAAGATGGTACAGCTTCCGTGGTTGCTTCCAATGGTGAATTGAAGACTGCTATCGAAAAAGCCATCAAGTCACTGGAGAATAAGCAGGACGCAAACGCCAAGACGCAGATTGACCTCTTGAAAAAGATGCTGGCTGACAATGGTATCTATAAGAATCCAGGCGACAACTCTTCCATCTATGTAGATCCACGTTTGTGGGCGGCAATCCAATATACAGATCTCGGTGGTGTCATAGCCAATATGCTGACTGTAGCAGAAGAACCATCTCTTACCTATTCTGCCGCATACGCTATACGTAATAATGAATTGGAGAATGTAGCCACCATGGTTTGGGCAGAAAAAATAGGAAAAGGCTCTGCTACATTAGCTGCAGGAACTCTCCAACCAATGGATTTGGCAAATGGCAAGCAGGTAATACGAGTGACTAAGGTTATTTCTTCTATAACATATCGTTTTACTTCTCGTTTTACTTCTTTTGACAAAAAGATCGTGAGGATAAATTACATTGATTCTGAAGGAAAATTAGCAATGGATTCTTATGATACGGAGGTAACAAAGACATTCACAACATACGCTAATGGCATTATCACCTCTCTTGTGCAGTGCAACATTTATCTTGAGCCAAATGGGACTGTAACCAGCATACCAGAATATACTTGGCCGGAGTAGAAACTTAAAGCTTGGAGATTATGAAAATGAAACGTTTAACTATAGTGGCGGCCGTCATAACGACGGCTACCACACTTCAAGCCCAGACTTACAATGATACGGTGCGAACCCACACCTGGTCCATCTACGGACAGGGTGGTGTAAGCTACTATCATGGTATGCGAGGAGCGGATGTCTCGGATTCGAGAAGACCTATTTCGCCCGACGCAGCGGTAGGCTTGAAGTATAACATCAAGCCATGGGTGAGAATAGGCCTGAACTTGGAATACACCATGCTAAAAGCTACCGGCAAGCATGTGGCTTCCTCTACTGTCACAAAGAATGACTTTGTGATAACAGACCCTTCTACAGGCAAAACTTACCCTGCGCCATTGGAGACAAAGATTGACCGCATACAGAACCGCTACAATATGCACTATGCGATGGCCGACCTCAACTTCGATTTCAATATCATGGAGTTTTGGCACAATCGCAAGGCACAGAAGTTCAACTTGTGGTTAGGAGTGGGAGCGGGTTACCTACATGGCTGGAACCGATTCTCTGCCACTACTTCCTATAGGGAGTTGGCAGTAGCGAAGGGCGAGGGATATTATAATGTCTATAGCCACGACTACCTGACCTCAGATGTGGAGAAAAAGCAGGTGAATGCCTTGTACATCCCGGTTTCCCTGAGCTTCGAGTACGACATCACGCCTCGTTGGACCATCGGTTTGATAGGACAGTACAAATACTTACCTCTCGACAACGACCTCACGCCTAAGGGCATAGTTAGTGGTGGATTGGTTCTTCGCTACAACTTTGTGGGCAAACGTATGCCAACCAACAAGGCACTCTATTACAACACGCTTGCTGAACAGCAGGAGATGAAGGACGCTTACGAGCGACAACTGCAGGATAAGCAACGTGAGAATGACGGTTTGCAAAGCAAGTTGCGCAAGAGCCAACAGGAGAATGCCGACTTGAAGGCGTTGGTGGAGGATTGCCAAAATGCTAATGCGAAGGTAAATGGTCATGATGTCTATTTCCCAGTCAACAAGACCAAAATTATCGAGCAGGAACGCATTCGCCTAAATGATTTCATTGCTTCTCTGAAGGAGCAGAAGAACTATAAGTTGACCATCATCGGTGAAGCATCATCAGATGGTCCTTCTTCCAAGAACTTCAAGCTCAGTGAGGGGCGTCTGAACAATGTCGTAGATTATCTCAAGAAGAAAGGCATAGAGGACTTCTCCATCAAGTTGGAGAAAGCTGTGGGAGACAGCAATGGCTGCCCAGACATAAAGTGTCGTAGAGTTCAGATTACTGTAGAGTAAAGTCCTCAGTAACAGGGAACTTAAATTATGTAAACCTTTTATACAATAAGCCGCCTCAAAAAGGAAAAATCCTTAATTCCGCAACACTATAATTTAATATTTTTTATAAGCACCTGAGC
>CAMBBY010000067.1 GCA_945863825.1 uncultured Prevotella sp.
AAAGCGAAAGATGCCATCAGCACTTCCTTCATTGGCGAAGAGATGTATCCATTGTGCATCCTCAGGATTTTCCAGCTGGATATTCCAGTCTTTGTTAGAACGGATGATGACTTTCGCCAGTTTTGACTTAGAAATACCAGCTGCAGGTACGTTTACCTGTGTCTGTTCGGTTTCCATTTTGAAATAGCATGCTTCATCATTGTCGCTTGCGCAAGAAGCAAATAGTATCATTGCCAGGGAAAAGGCAAAGGGGAAACAGCTGGATATGATATTTTTTCTCATCATGATTTTCGATTTTACGTTTATTCTTTATTTCTCTATGGCTTTTTTACTCCACCAGACCGGGGTTTTCATATCGTTCTCACCACCCATTCTCTGGAGGGCTTCATCAGCATGTACTCTATTGGTAGCTATGGTAGTGCTTGGATATGCAAATCGGGTAGGAAGAATCATATCGTTATAAACGCAACCGCTTCCTATTGTGAGTTTTGGATATTCGGTACGTCGGTATTCATGCCAGTCTTCCATTCCTGTCCAGAAGAGAGCCAGATATTTTTGATTACCAATCAGTTCGCACTTTGCCTCTTGTGTGTTAGCCTGATCCCATGATGCTAATCCTGAATTGAGGAATGTCTGGATTCCTTCTGTTGTGATTGCTAATGTAGGATCTACAGGAGATGCGAAGTCAGACCATTTCTGGAGTGATGCTGTGATGGCTTTTTCATAGTGAGTCTTGGCGACAGTTTCTCCTCCTGGAATCAGTCCCTTGAGTGCTGCCTCGGCAAGGATAAACTCCACCTCTGCATAGTCCATAAACCATTCATCGCAGTTGTTCCTGCAGAGAAGTTTATAGTTCAGGTAGGCTGCATTCTTGTCGCCATTATTTGATTCTTCACCCATCGTTGCTCCGGCAATAGTACCTGCCCAATATTCCCTTTTCTTTCTTCCGATGATAGGCAGACGAGGGTCTGTATATAGGTCAACCTTGGTATTAGTTGCATCCTTGATGACCATCATCTTAATCATCTGTTCAGTCAACTTATAGCTGCCTGTTGTAAAGGATGATTCAGTGTAGTTGGCATTATCAAATTCGCTTGTATATGGAGCGATGCCGGTATAATGTACAGTGGCATTGTCTTCATTGCCTTCGAAAATAGGATAAGTCTCTTGACTGTGTACGATTTCAGTTATCTTCTGAGCCACATTGTGAGTGCCATCCACGATGGTTTCTTTTCGTCCACTGATACGGCACAACAGTCTGAGATAGAGAGAATTGTTGAACTTTTGCCATTTAGTCATGTCGAAGTTGTACATCCCATCCAACTTTCTGTTTTTCTCTTCTACGTAGGGTTTAGAAGCATAGATGCGGTTTGCCTCTTCCAGTTCGGCACACATCTGTTGATATACGTTTTCCTGAGAATCGAACACCGGTTGCTTGATTCCCTCTTCCGCCATGAAAGCCTCCTTGTAAGGAATATCTCCATAGATATCAGTGAGGTTTGACATGAACAGAACCTTCATGGTAAGACCCACTGCCTGAAGATAAGAAGCACCTTGAGCCTCTGCCAACTTGATCATGTTGACATCATTGCTGGCATATCTTGAATAGGTATTCCAAAGAGCCTTCCAGTTCTGGTCTCCTATAAAGTAGCGATGTTCCTGACGGGTGGTTCCGCCAGTATGGGCTGTATGCTGAATGAGTTCATCACACCAAAACCAGGAATAATATGTAAAGAAGTTTGCACTTCCATAGAGAGTTTGCTCAAACATAGCGGAAGCTTCCAATTTGCCGCTCGACACCGTTATCTTGTTAGGATTCGTATTGGTCTCGTCAAAATTATCTGTACAGCTTGCCATAGCAAGCATGCATGCTGCTAAACCGCAGAAATATATATTCATTTTCTTCATAATCAACTTATTGTGTTAGAATGATAATTTTACGTTAACGCCGTATGAACGGGTCATAGGATACGACATAGTTTCGATACCGGAATGAACATCGCCGCCATTTACCATTCCCACCTCTGGGTCGTATTGTGGGAAACTGGTCAGACAGAACAGGTTGGTGGCATAAGCTCCAATCTGGGCAGACTTCACAGGACAGTTTTTCTTACTGAGCCATGTCTTAGGCAACTGCCAGTCGAGTCGTACCATCTTCAATTTGAGGAATGATGTATTGAACGTATTTTCCTCGGTGTTGTTTCGGTTCCAGACATAAGAGTTGTAATAGGTCTGTATATTGTCCACGATGGTAGTATTCTTGTGATAATTGCCATCCGCATCCTTGTACACACCATCTACAACAAGGCCATCGTATCTGCCTTCAAGTGAGTTCTTTAACTTTCCTTGATAGGAGAGAGCAAAGTTGGTAACCGAGAAGCAATGACCTCCATATTGGGCAGAAAATACCATGGCCAAGGTGAGATTCTTATATCTGAAGGTTTGAGTCATTCCGGCTTTCCAGTCAGGATCAACCTTACCGATACGGCGGGTAGGGCTAGTATCCAGCATAGGGTAACCATTCTTATCAATCAGTTTCATACCGGAACAGTCAATCTGGTTGCCGTTTTCATCTGTATAATAAGAACCCTCCGGTGCGCGCTGGTACCCCCTTCCGTAGATGTAGTTCATCTGCTGACCTACGTAGGAATATACATATACGCGGCTTCCGATTGTTGTTCCCATACTGGTCTGCAACGGGGTTTGCGGATCCCAGTCGTCTTGCAGCGAAACCAGCTTGTTCCAGTTTTTAGACCAGTTCATGTCTATGTTCCATGAAAAGTTTCTGGTCTTTACCGGTGTGCCGGAGAGAGACAGTTCAATACCCTGGTTCGTAATTTTACCAGCATTGATTTTGTATCCTGTAGCACCTGTAATCTGATCGGCAGAAACAGTAAGAATTTGGTTTGTTGAAGCTGTGTGGTAGGCAGTAAAGTCGAATCCCAAGTGTCCATTGAACATCTTTCCTTCGAATCCTGTTTCCCAACTTGCTACATTCTCCGGTTTCAGATTAGCGTCAGGAATGGTACCCTGCATGGTATAGCTTCCCGGGTATGAGGTGGATGAATAATATCGGTCAAGGGAATAAGGTGATGTATCATTACCTACATTCGCCCAAGAAAGGCGATATTTCAGCATATTCATCCAATGAGCCTTGTCCTGCAGGTTGAACACTCTGTCGAGAAGGATGCTGGCTGATACGGAAGGATAGAAGAAAGAGCGGTTGCTCTTGCTGAGCGTACTCGACCAGTCGTTGCGTGCTGTCAGATCCAGATAGTATGTGCCGTCCCAACTCATTTCAGCATAACCATAAAAGCTGTTTACAATCTTCTTCGTTTTATTGGCGTAGATATCCGGAATTTCTCCAGACGGCAGGTTGGTAATGTTGTATACGCCATCCATCTGAAGTTTATTGAGAGTGATGTCTGTGCGTCGGTACTTGCGCTCGAGACTGTTTCCACCAAAGGCTGCCGTCAGTCCGAAACGGTCTTCAAGCCAGTTGTTTTTATACTGCAACAGGAAGTCATGATTCAGAATATAGGAACGGGTGCTCTGTTCGCGATAGAATCCTGCCTGATAGTTGGGAGTGTACCAAGGTTTTCTCTGGGTACGCCAGTCGTTAGTTATGTCGATAGCAGAACGCAAGTTGAGTGTCAGTCCATTGAGAATTTTGATATTTACCTGTGCATTTCCGTAAATGCGATTACGATCGAGCGTATTGATCTCTTCGTATGCTGTACGGTAAGGGTTGTACGAGTCGTTAGCAGGATAAACAAGACTATTACCATGGGTGCCATCGGTATTGTTGTAGTTCTCTGCATTGTACCTGCCCTGGAAATATTCATCTTTCCATGCCTTGATAGGATTATTGTTGTATCCCCATACTAAGGCATACATCGGACTCTGTGCGCTATATCCACTGATAGGCAGATTGTCGCTGGACTTATGGTTATAGTTGACATTGGCTGTCAGCTTGATACTCTTGTTGATGGGAGTCTCGAAAGCCAGCGAAACTGAGTTCTGACGATAACCTGTGTTTGGTGTAATCCAGGTGTTTCGGGTGTCATTGATGGATGCTCTTGCCGATGTACCTCTACCATTACCTCCAGCTATACTAATGGTGTTTTTCCAGGTCACACCCGTCTGGAAGAATCCGGTATACCAGTCGTCCGCATATACCCATGGCAGTTTTTCATAGGTACCAGTTTCCCAGTTTTTAGACATATACTGGTATCTCATCTTGCTGGTATCAAATTTCTCTCCGAAAGCATAACGGGAAATATTGCGGTATGTAGCAATACCATCGGGAGCTTCGTTGGCATCCAGTGTCCAGAAGCAGAATGGACTTAATCCATTGTCACTTCCGGCGCCATATTCTTTCTGAAAATCAGGCCAATAACTGGCATAATCAAGTGTGACTGAAGAATTGAGTGTTACCCCGATACCCTTTTTGGTACTTCCTTTCTTGGTTGTGATGACTATAGCTCCATTACCTGCCAGCGAACCATACAGGGCAGTAGCTGCAGCTCCTTTCAGAACGGTAACTGATTCGATATCGTCTGGGTTAAGATCAGCAAGACTGCTTCCGAAATCTACCGGAGCATCACCATTGGCATAGTTGGCACCACTTCCAGTAGTTGGTGAGCCGGCATCCATCGGTATTCCATCAATGACGATGAGCGCGCTATTGTTGCCGTAGTTGAGCGAATTGTCACCTCTCAGCGTGATTCTCATGCTTCCTAACGGACCGGTACCTGCACCGACCATAGACAGGCCAGCTACTTTACCAGCCATGTTATCCAGCCAGTTTCCACTAACCGTACTGGTCAGTTCATCGTTATTGATTGTTTTCACAGAGTAACCTAATGCCTTTTCCTTGCGTGAGATACCCAAAGCTGTTACCACCACTTCATGGAGCGACTGGTTAGTGAAAGACTCTTTATTATCTTTTGCTACTTTTATTTTTTTGATGTTCCCTTCTGCTCCTACAATTGAGTCACGTGGAGCCATCTGTGCCATTGCGGGAGTAAGACCTCCCATGGAAACAAGGGCAAGACAGCCCAAACTCTTTTTAAAATGTCTCATATCTTCTTGAATTTATGTGCTACATTATCTGATATTTACGTTGAATGCTTTTGGTCTTTTCATTTCTTCCGTATAGACATGACCAAAGTTGTCAGTTACCTTGATCTTTATTGTACTGTTGCTTTTCGAAGCCTTTGCTTTGAAAAGGTGTGCAGTAGGGGTGGATGGGAAGGTAACCTTTGCTTTACCTCCAGCATTGATGCGCTTGGCATCGTAAGAAATAATGTGAAGCGGATCATAACCTTCCATGCGGGTTACCTCAAGCGGTTTTCCTTCTTCGGTTACTTCTATCTTCCAGTCAGGCTGATAATTCCAAATATTCAGCAGGATTTCATTATTGCTTTTCTTTACATCATATCCCTGTGCATATATCTTCATATCTTCTTGATATTTAGGAGCATATACTTCTGGAGCAATGTAAGTAGTGTTGAGATCGTAGGCTCTGAATTGGTATTTTTTATCAAAACCGCTACTTTTATAATACCATTCTGCCAGTTTGCCGTTCCACAGATATACGCCATAACCTCCTGGAGTTCCGTCGGTACAAGTATTATTGCCAGACAGTTTACCCGTCCACCACCATGTAGCACAGATAGCAGCAGTATTGTGTTCACGGATATTGTTTCGCTTTTGAACATTATAGTTGACATGTGTATGTCCGGAAAGGAAGTGGACATTGGAGAAATCTGCAAACAGGGTTTCTATCTCACCCGTGTTTTGCAGGTTATCATCATCAATTTCCTGATTACCACCCAGTTTTGGATTACCATAGAGAGGAGCATGGGTAGCTACCATGATAGGGGTGTTCTTATCCTGGATGGAAGCAAGGTCTTTCTTCAGCCATGCGAGTTCCTCAGGAATGACAGTTTCATTATAATTGCGCTTTCCGATGGTTCCCTGCGATGCACCAGCATTAAGATATTGTATGTCATCAATAATAATATAATGTACATTACCGGCATTGAAAGAATAATATACCGGTCCGCAGATCTTAATCCATTCATCTTCAGCCTTTCTGTCGTCAGGGAAGTAAGGATCGTTGTCGTGATTTCCCATGCAATGGAAGAAAGGAATCTCTATTTTCTGCAGTTCCCGGAAAGTTTCCTTGATGCCATAATTGTTGGAATACCAGAATCCGTCCCAACTCTCATCCCCCAGGCTGATGCCATAAACTTTATATCCCTGAGCACGCAATTCCTGAGCGGTCTGGTTGATATCAGCAGCTACACTTTCAAACTGGTTGATATCATTATTGCGTTTTGCCAAATGGAAGTCAGCCATGGCAAGGACAGCGTGTTTCTGATTATCAACCTTGTTGAGCGAGAAATCTATCTTTTCAGTTGTTTTAGTATCTTTGCTGGAAAGATGCTTGAAAAACTGTGGCAGGTTTCCTACCATGGTTGCTTCATATCCGGATGGGATAGAAACGAAGACATAGCCATATTTCTTTTTTGACAGGAAACTGTATTCGCCTTTGTCGTTGGTTTTCACAACTTCCACACCGTCAGAAACCACAGCATTGGCAATAGCCTTACCTCCACAGGTAACTTTACCCGTAATATTGCTCTGTTCTTTCTTGTGATTGCTGAACCCTTCAATATCAGCGTTGATGCTCTTTTCCGAGCAAGCTGTCATAGGTAAGGACCTGTCTCTTATACACATCTGACGCTGCCGACGATACTCCTTGTGT
>CAMBBY010000068.1 GCA_945863825.1 uncultured Prevotella sp.
GAATCAGACTTATCATGGAAGATCAGCATCTCACCCAGAAAAGTTTCTCGCAGCTTACGGGAATTGGTGAGGCTTCGCTGAGCAGTATTTTTAATGATCGTACAAAACCGACGCTCAATCACATAGATGCCATTCACAAAAAGTTTCCTCAGGTAAGACTCGAATGGTTGCTCTATGGAATTCCTCCTATGTATATAGAAAATGAGAATCAGAATGATGCTTCCTCTACTCCATCTTCAAGTTCGCCAGATTCTTCTCCTGCCATCGGTGGACTGGCTTTTGACTTTGGTGACGATGCATCTCTGTCTGCCGCTGAAGCTTCTTCTCGTGCTTCATCTGCTAATGAGTCTTCAGCAGCCTCTTCACAGATGCATCAAGGCTCGCTTTTTGATCAGCCTAATATGCCCGGTGTAAATCATACACCAAAAAATCAGCCTCACGAGAACGTGAAATATATTGACAAGCCTCAGCGAAAAATTACCGAAATTCGTATCTTCTATGATGATCAGACCTGGGAGACATTTGTTCCCAAAAAGTAGTCGCAATGTCGTTTTGCATTGAAGGCAAAATAATGTCGAAACTCATAGTCTCTATATCGGTTGTATAGACGCCGACAATGGTATGATTAAAATCTGGCTAAGTTCAGAAATGACGTTTGAATCATTGTCAGAATTGCACCCTGATGGGGGCTGAATGAAATATCATATGATGGTCTGAATGACGTCTTGACGATGGCTTGTATTTCCGTGAAGAGGCATTCATGATGTCCTTCATCATTCTTCAGAATTGAATATTTCGTTCTTTTAAAAAAGATGCAGAATCATTCCTCAGGGTGTGATTCTGCATCTTTTTCCTCTATAAAAATAAAATATGTGTATTTTCTTTTGTATTGTCGAAAAATTGCATTACCTTTGCATCATGCTTCTGATTTTTGCCCGGTAACCTCATCCAGGGCGATGGAAAATCATGCTGGGCAGTAAGTAAATCATATAGGCTGAATGCAGCCAAAAGTAGTCGAACAAGAAACATATTAAATCGTAGTGATGAAAAAGTACATTATAGATCTTAAAGTAGTTTCAGTGGAATCATTGAGTGACAAGCATGTTTTGATTAAGCTTACCGATGATAAGCCACTTCCTGAAATGTGTCCTGGACAATTTGTAGAAGTCAAGGTGGAGCATGAACCTAATACCATGTTGCGCCGACCTATCTCCATCAATTTTGTAGATCGTGACAGAAATGAACTTTGGTTGCTCGTTGCCATGATTGGTACTGGTACTCGTCAGTTGGGTAATCTCCAGGCTGGCGATTATCTCAACTGTGTGCTTCCATTGGGCAATGGATTTTCCATGCCTGCAGAAGCCGGACAGAAATTCCTTCTTGTGGGTGGTGGTGTTGGTGTGGCTCCTTTGCTCTATTTCGGAAAATGCATCAAGGATATGGGGGCTGAACCTATCTTCCTCCTCGGTGCAAGAAAGGCAACTGATCTGCTCGAACTTGATGAATTTGCTAAAATCGGAAGAGTATGTATTACTACCGAGGATGGCAGTGCTGGCGAACAGGGATTTGTAACCAACCATTCTGTTTTGCAGCATGAGCGCTTCGATATGATTTCTTCCTGTGGTCCTAAGCCGATGATGGTGAGCGTGGCTAAGTATGCGCAGAAGGCCAACGTGGAGTGCGAGGTTTCACTGGAGAACATGATGGCCTGCGGTCTGGGCGCTTGTCTCTGCTGTGTGGAGAAAACTACCAAGGGAAATCTTTGCGTCTGCAAGGAAGGACCGGTTTTCAATACTAAGAAACTTCTTTGGAATTTGTAAATTAAATCAACCGAGCGTTTGAAGAAAATCAGAACGCAAATGTAATATATTATTATTGTTATGGCATCATTAAATGTAAATATACATAATCTGAAGTTGAAGAACCCGGTAATGACAGCTTCCGGCACATTCGGATATGGTCTGGAATTTGCCGATTTCGTACCATTGGAAGAAATCGGTGGTATTATCGTGAAAGGTACTACTTTGGAATCGCGTGAGGGTAATGATTATCCTCGTATGGCTGAAACTCCACAGGGCATGCTCAATTGTGTGGGACTGCAGAACAAAGGTGTGGATTATTTCTGCAAAAACATCTATCCGCAGATTAAGGACATTGACACAAATATGATTGTCAATGTTTCGGGGCATTCTCCTGAGAGTTATGCTGCCTGTGCTGCTCGTATCAATGAACTGGATAAGATTCCTGCTATTGAACTCAACATCTCTTGTCCTAATGTGAAGGATGGGGGAATGGCTTTCGGAGTGACTTGCGAGGGGGCTTCCAGCGTGGTGAAGGCTGTGCGCCAGGTTTATCACAAGACCCTTATCGTAAAGCTCTCGCCTAATGTTACCAATATTGCTGATATCGCCAGAGCTTGTGAGGCTGAGGGTGCAGATTCTGTTTCTCTCATCAATACACTGATGGGAATGGCGGTAGATATTGAAAAGCGACAGCCACTGTTGAGCATCCGTACGGGTGGACTGAGCGGACCATGTGTCAAGCCTGTGGCTCTGCGTATGGTTTATGATGTGGCTCATGCTGTGAAAATTCCTGTAGTGGGACTGGGAGGAATCTCTACTGCCAAGGATGCTATCGAATTCCTGATGTGTGGAGCTACTGCCATCGAAATCGGTACGGCTAACTTCGTTGACCCAGCTGTGACCAAGAAGGTGAAAGACGGAATCAATGACTGGCTCGACCAGCATGGCTGTACTTCGGTACATGAAATCATTGGCGCCATCAAGTAATCGAATGTTGGCTAAACTCGTGCCATCAGGCAATCAGAACTTTCTAACTTATAATATAACTTTTTATAAAAAAGATAATGTTATCGGATATTGAAATTGCAAAATCAGTAAAGTTGCGCCCTATCAACGACGTGGCAGCTGAACTGGGTCTTCATGAGGACCAAATCGAAAATTATGGTAGATATATTGCTAAGGTGACTACCGGGGCTATTGACAAAGAGAAGTTTGCCGGTCATCATCTTATCCTTGTTACTGCTATCAGTCCAACCAAGGCAGGCAATGGTAAGACTACGGTGAGCGTGGGTCTGGCACTTGGTATGCAGAAGATTGGCAAGAATGCTGTGGTGGCTCTCAGAGAACCTTCGCTGGGTCCTTGTTTTGGTATGAAGGGTGGAGCTGCTGGCGGTGGCTATGCTCAGGTGCTTCCTATGGATAAAATCAATCTCCATTTTACAGGCGATTTCCATGCTATTACTGAAGCCAACAATATGATTGCTGCCCTTCTCGACAACTACCGTTATCAGCACGAGGCTGAAGGATTCAAGCTCAAGAAGATTCTCTGGCGCCGCGTGATGGATGTAAATGATCGTGGTTTGCGCCGCATCATCACCGGTCTTGGCGATAAGAATGGCATTGAGACAGAAACAGGCTTTGATATTACTCCGGCTTCTGAGATTATGGCCATCATGTGTTTTGCCACAAGTATCGATGATCTCCGCCGCCGCATCGACAATATCCTGCTTGGTATTACTGAGGACGACAAGCCTTTCACAGTGAAAGATATGGGAGTAGGTGGTAGTATCGTGGCATTGTTGCTGGATGCGTTGAAGCCAAATCTCGTACAGACTACTGAGGGAACGCCTGCTTTCGTACACTGTGGTCCTTTTGCCAATATTGCCCACGGATGTAATTCTGTAATGGCTACAGCCGCTGCTCTTGAATACGGCGACTATGCTATTACTGAGGCTGGATTCGGTGCTGATCTGGGTGCAGAGAAGTTCTATGATATCAAATGCCGTAAAACTGGATTGCAGCCAGACCTGACTGTGCTGGTCGTTACTCTTCAAGCGCTGAAGATGCATGGTGGAGTGGCTCTGGAAGATATCAAGGAACCAAATATCGCTGGTATGGAGAATGGTTATTGGAATCTTGATAAGCATGTCAGAAACTTGCAGAGTTTCGGTCAGACAGTTGTCATTGCCTTCAATAAGTTTGCTACTGATACAGACGAGGAGATAGAGGTGCTTCGTAAGCATTGTGAAGAAATGGGTTGCGGTTTTGCCGTCAACAGTGCCTTTGCTGAAGGTGGAAAGGGAGCTGTGGAATTGGCGGAATTGGTAGTGAAGACTATTGATGAGCGTCCTTCTTCGCCTCTTTATCTGGCTTATGGTGATGATGAATCTGTGGAGAAGAAAATCGAGTCTGTTGCTTTCAATCTTTATGGAGCAGGTAGTGTAACCTTGAGTGATTCTGCCAAGGCTATGATAGATGAAATCAAGAAGTTGGGTGCAGAGAAATTCCCAGTTTGTATCGCTAAGACACAGTATAGCTTCTCTACTGATGCGAAGGCCTATGGTCCTACAGATGGCTTTGAATTGCATGTACGCGATATTACAGTTAATATGGGTGCTGAGATGATCGTTGTCATTGCAGGTCCTATCATGCGTATGCCTGGTTTGCCAAAGAGTCCTCAGGCAGAACGTATTGATGTAGTTAATGGTGAAATTACCGGCTTGTCTTAATCAGCCGGAATTTCTCAAAAGTTATATGCCAATGGAGCCGATTGTTATGTTTCATTCAGAATGACCACACAGGTCAGACTGAATTCTAAATATACCCCTTTAAAAAGTAGGCTCAGTAATGAATATAGATAAAACTGTAACAACTGTGACTGTGAAAAATTAACATCCATTGAATGCTTGTTTAAGACCTGTTAAAATGGTCACGGTCACAGTTGTCACAGTTTTTAGGGTAGGTATGTGATTTTTGCGCTTTCAATTTGAAAGGAAATAATTTATGTATACATACTTTTGGGAAGGGATAGGTATTCTAAATTGTGACAACTGTGACCATGACCATTTTGTGCTTTTATGATCCAGTTTTGCTTTTCCTCCTTATTCTTTCTCTCGATGATCCGTTTCTTTGTTCATTGCGTTGGAGGAAGCAAGGCTGAATTCGCAACCACAATAAAGCTGATTATAGAAATCGTTGATATGGAGGAGTTCGTTGCGTCTCATCTGCAGTCCTCCTTTTCGCCAGTTTTGTTCCCACCATTCCACTTCAGGGCAGTCTTCTACGGCAAAGTGTCCAGCCATATCTATCTGTTTGATATTTTTCCAGCGCGATGAAGCCAGAGTTGTTGTCAGTAGGTGTATTCCGTGCGTTTGAGCGTAGGCTGCTGCTCTTTTTAAGCGAAATAGAAAGCATACGGAGCATCTTGGACCGCGTTCTGGTTCATTTTCAAGTCCTGTGACGGCTTTTCTCCATTCGTCATGGTTGTATTCGTCTTCAATGTACGGAACTCCCTGTTGGGCAAGAAAACGGATGATTTCCTGCTTGCGGGTTTCATATTCTTCAAGCGGGTAGATATTGCTATTGGAAAAAAAGACAGTTGGTTTCATACCATTGCGCAACATACATTCTACAATGGCAGATGAACATGGGGCGCAACAGGCGTGCAGCAAAACTTCATGCCCTTCTGCTTTGCTTCCATCTGGAAGTAAAAGCTTTACATATTTATATTGTTCTTCTGGAAGTATCTTCATCTTAATTATTCTGTTTTATAAATGGAGTTTATTGATTTCCTCGATAGTTTTCTTATCTATCCCTCAATGGATTTTCGTTCTCTCCATCCATTGATTTCCTTTCAAATCGCTCCGTTGTTTCCATCATGGAATTTAAATGAAATGTTTATATTTATTATTTGTAGTTTGACATATAGTCTTATATAAACAAAAAACAAATGGGTTACAGTCTCTCTACAACCCCCATTTTCCCAAATATATGAGAAAACTATTGCAAAGATACTGCTTTTTTCTAACTTCTTATTTTTTAGAACTGTTTTTTTTTGTAAGATGCTGATATTTAACTAATTGTTAACAGAATTATTGGCTGAATACTAATGATTGTTAAACGGTTCGCGTTAATCTGTCTTAAATATTATCCCAATCTATCGAACGTATAGTTTTTTTAGTAAATTCGCAGAAAAAACTAACAACATGAAAAAATGATTCACAACTAAACTATATGGAGGAATGATTATGAATATCAGCACAGGCATCAAGCAAGCGGCAATTTTAGCTATAGGTATCATTGCACTTGGATATTGTATCAAGTCAGGTTTGGAAGGCTTGGCGGGTAAGGATCGGAAGGTTGTGGTAAAGGGCTTATCGGAAAAGGAAGTGGAGGCCGACAAGGTGACATGGCCTATCCTCTCGAAGGAAATAGGTAATGATTTACCTAATCTTTATCAGACCATCAATCATACGACAAGTACCATCCGACAGTTCTTGCTCGCAAATGGAGTGAAGGAGAGCGAAATCAACGTGAATGCTCCGGTGGTCATCGATCTTAATGCTGAGCGCTATGGGGATAATCGTCAGCCTTATCGCTATAATATTACTTCCATCATCACAGTCACTTCCAACAATGTGAAACTCATCAGGAGCCTTATTGCCCGGCAGGGAGAATTGCTCCAGAAAGGTATCGCCATTGTGGATGGAGGATACGATAATCCTGTAAAGTACGAATATGTGGCCTTTCGCAAGATGAAACCAAAAATGATGGAGGAGGCGATAGCAAATGCTGAGCAAACCGCAGAGCAGTTTGCTAAAAACAGTAAGAGCAAGATAGACAAGATTATGAATGCGGATCAGGGGCAGTTCTCTATTGAAGACCGTGATTCCAATACCTGTCTCTTATACACATCTGACGCTGCCGACGATACTCCTTGTG
>CAMBBY010000069.1 GCA_945863825.1 uncultured Prevotella sp.
CTACACAAGGAGTATCGTCGGCAGCGTCAGATGTGTATAAGAGACAGCCAATACATCACAACCAACTTTAGAGAATTTGATTGAGATAGCTCGCTGTCTCAAATGCGACATGAACGACCTTGTCAGACTGGACGATGTCGTTACTATAAAAACAGATAAATAAACACATACAGAAAAGACTCTATGCCAACAAACAAGAATGCGCAACTTCGCTACCGGATTCTGGACAGATGCTTTAGCGATTTTCATAGAACATATAGCATTGAGGACCTCCTTGACACGGTCAATGAGTCCCTCATGGATCTCTATGGCTCGCAGGTCAGCATCCGTCAGATACGTGAAGACATCAAATATATGAGAGATAGAGTCACTTACAATGCCCCTATTGAAACATATCCCTTCGATGGAAGGAAAAGTTACTATCGTTATTCTGACCCAAGCTTCTCCATCTTTAACAATGAGTTGACAACCGAAGAAGTAAAGTCTCTTCGCTCCACTATCGACATACTAAGCCGTTTCCGTGGTGTGCCGAGTAACGCATGGTTGGAAGATGTTATCTCAAATCTCGAATTCCGTTTTGGTGTCAAGCCCAATACAGAGAATATCGTGTCATTTGACCACAATGATCTGCTGAAGGGAACAGAGTTCTTGGGAGAACTGATAGAATCCGCATTGAATCATCAGCCTTTGAATTTGCTCTATCGCACTTTCACTGGCAATGAACGAACTGCCATCCTCCATCCTTACCATATCAAGCAATTCAACAACCGCTGGTTCCTCATCGGATTACAGGAAGGAAGTCATGGCAATTACATCACCAATAAAGCGCTCGACCGTATCGTGAAGTTTTCACGTGCCAATGTGCCGTTTATTCCCAATACGGATATAGACTTCAATGAGTATTTCAAGGACATCGTTGGAGTAACATTACCCGAAGACCATCCAGTGGCAGAGGAAGTACTGTTGAAGTTTGACGAAGCTCGTTTCCCTTACGTGGTGAATAAACCAATACATCCTTCACAAGAGGTTGAGGATGAAGAACAGCAAATTATCAAGCTCATGGTTCGTCCGAACAAGGAACTTGAAGCACGCATCTTTTCATACGGAAATCAGGTAGAAGTACTCAAACCTGAGTGGTTGAGACAGCAAATTGCGGAAAAAATAGAGAATTTATTGAAAAAATATTCAACAGTGCAGAAAGACTGCAACATAGAATAATAATTTTGCAAAAAAGAATAATGGCAGAAAAGAATACAACATATAGAATCTTTGAGCATATCAGTGATGTTGACATCTCTGAGCAAGACATCATGGACTACGACCCTGTAGTTCTAGACAAACTGCTCATTGACCACACCATGTCTGCAAAAGCCCGTGCAGAGGCTTCAGACCAGGAGAAGGTGGTTAACATCTTCTGGGCAACATCAGATTATGAAAACTCGGTTCTTGATGAACACGGGAATTTCATAGAAGAAGGTTACCGATATGATGATGAGATCAAGCCTGAGCATATTACCGGACGGTTTCGTCGCATAGTAATGCCTCGTGTGCTGAAAGACAAGCAAGCTCAGCTTGACCGTACCAAAGACAAGGCAGAGGTGTTTACTCCATCTTGGGTATGTAATGCACAAAACAATCTCATCGACGAGAACTGGTTTGGACGCAAAGATGTCTTCAATCGTGAAGTTACAAACGAAGATGGTACACATTCATGGATTCCTACAGAAGGAAAAATCCAGTTTCCGGAAGGCAACAAGCAAAAGACATGGAAAAAGTATGTTGTTGACAACTGCATGGAAATAACCTGTGGAGAAGCTCCTTATCTGGTCAGTCGTTACGACACCACAACAGGTCAGCCTATCCCTATCAGCCACCGTATCGGTATTCTCGACAGAAAGATGCGTGTTATCAACGAAAATGTCGAGACAGAAAAGGACTGGTATATGATGGCAGAAAAAGCTTTCAAGCATACTTATGGTTATGAATGGCAGGGCGACAATCTGCTCTTAGCTCGTGAAGCCCTACTCTATACATATATAGAATACTTTATGGATAAGTTCAATCCAAAGGATGCAGATGGCAATTACATCAAAGATGCAGATGGTAACCTCCGGGTTCCAACAAGAAATAAAATCATCAATGCTGCCCGATGGATTTCATGGAATCTGTGGCAGATGGATGGTATCAAGATGGTTGTTCCTGACTCTTGCGATAAAGTATATGAAACCGATCTCTTTGGAGAAACTACCAAGAAGCAATGTCCAGCCTGCATAAAGGGCGAGACAAATGGCCACATCGGTGTAAAATGCATCATAAGAGACTGGAATCTGAAAAAGCCAAAAGATTGGCAACCATCGCCTGGCGAAGACCCAAAATCGCAGCCATGGCAAAAGATAGAGTTCCGTTCATTGTTCCGTAGCAATCAAAAAGAGACGGAAGATGACGAGATATAATATTTTAATGAATTTTCTTAATATTACGATAAATGAGATACACTATAACCCAATCACGCCTCCTGTACGTGCTCAGCATCAACGACAGGAAGCACCAAGGACTTCTCAAAATTGGTGAGGTCTTTGTCGATAATGATATAGCCGATTCCCATAGCAGCCAGGAGTTGGGTAAGGCTGTTCGTGCTGTACTCGATGCTCGTCCTTACATGCAGGGAGTTTCATACCATATAGAATATGTGGAATGCACCACTTACGACCAGGACAAATGCTATAAGGCTGATGATGTCTATCGCACCCTGCGCGCCATGGACATTCCTTCAAAGACTCTTGGTAAGTATAAGGATCCAACTACCGGACAGACTGAGGATGCAGACATTTGGTTTGCCTGCACCATCTTTGACATACATGATATTATCAGCAAGATAAAGCAAGGCAAGGGAGCTGGACATGGTGCCATCAAGTTCCGCCCAGAGCAGGAAAAGGCAATCCACGACACAGTAGAATACTTCCAAAAAGAGTTTAAAGACCCTAACAAGGGTAAGCACTATCTCTGGAATGCAAAAATGCGTTTTGGAAAGACCCTCTCTGGTCTTGAAGTAGCTAAGCGTTGTGGCTACCGCTCAACACTCATCATCACACATCGCCCTGTTGTTGATAAAGGATGGCATGATGACTTTGCGAAGATATTCCGTACCCCGGAAGCCCTTGCTGACTATCATTCAAAAGGACTTGAACCTGCTTACGGTCGCCGAATGATGGATGATAACGACTCTCAGGGTGACTTCTATACGCTTACAAACGAGGTGGATGCTGGCAAAAAGATACTCGTATTTTTTGTCAGCATGCAATATCTGCGCCTGTCACAATTTGTTGGTGGCAAGGAGCGCAATTTTGATCCATTGAAACGTGCTATTATGGAGTATGATTGGGACTTCGTAATGGTTGACGAGGCACACGAAGGCATTGATGCTGCTGCCGGTGTGCGTGTAATGAACAAGTTGAAAAAGGAGAATACCCGTATTCTTTCACTTTCGGGAACACCTTTCAACCTGCTCGACAAATATGAGGAGAGTGAAATATATACTTGGGACTACGTGATGGAACAGCGTGCCAAGTTGTTCTGGGATGAGCATCATTATGGTGACCCTAACCCATACGCCGACCTGCCACGTATGCAGATACTCACCTTCACGTTGCCTAAGATGCTGCGTGACCAGGCTATTCAGAATAATGAGGTTTTCAAGTTCCACGAGTTCTTCCGTGTATATACAGAGGAAGACAAGCTTCAGTTGCAGAAGTTGATAGATAATGAGCCTAATGTTATAAAAAAGGCAGAATATCAGGCAGAATTGGCAAAGGTGAAAATCGACAAGTTCGTACACGAGAAGGCAATCAATCGCTTTCTCGATAAACTTGTTGAAGAATCCGACACCTCGCTCTACCCTTTCTCTACAGATGATTTTCGTGAGCACTTCCGCCACACCTTCTGGCTCTTGCCTGGTGTGAAAGAAGCTGCAGCTCTCGAACAGCTTCTTCGTAAGCATGAGGTATTTAGCGAAATGTTCCATATTATCAATGCTGCAGGTGATGGTAATATCGAGGATAAGAATGGTAGTGCTCTGGCTGATGTACTGGACAACATCCGTGGCAACGCCAAGAAAAACATAACCAAGAAGAATTATACCATCACCCTCTCTTGTGGTAAGCTTACCACGGGTGTAAGTGTTCCTGAATGGACAGCCGTGCTCTGCATGAAAGGCTCAGAGAATACTCCTGCTGCCAACTACATGCAGACCATTTTCCGTGTGCAGACTCATGCCGTACTCGAAGGCCGTCAGAAATCGGACTGTTATGTGTTTGACTTTGCGCCAGACCGTGCCCTTACGGCTGTAGCTGAAACAGCAAAGATGGCTGTCTATGCACAGACCGAAAAAGGTAAGAAGCAGATGAAGCTTACTCAGAAGAAGGAGGAAGAGCATCTTGCTGCCTTCATCAAACTCTGTCCTGTTCTCTCTATGGACGAAGGCGAAATGGGCAAGCACTTCTCTGCTAATCAGATATTCGAGAAACTTTCTAATGTATATATTGAGCGTGCCGTGCGTAGTGGCTATGCCGACAACTCGCTTTATAATCCTGACCTGCTGATGAATCTCAGCCCTGAGCAGGAGAAGGCTCTTGGCGATGTACACGACCTTCTTGGTTCTATGCCAAATGCCTGGAAACCAGAGAAAATCAATGTCAATAAGAATGGTTTGGGCGATGCAGATGCGGAACAGATCAAGTACATTTACTATCTCTCCGCAAGCGAAGCTCTACCTTCTCGCCCTTCTATGGCTGCCGAATTTGATGAGAATGGTCAGCCGAAGACAGAAGATGAGGGATGGGACGAAGTGATGTGTGCTCCTTCTGAACTGTTCCCTTATCTTTTTGTCAGCCATAGCCAGTTGCTGAACGGCGAATGGTGTTCGTTCACCAATCCAGTGCTTTGGAAAAAATGGGAGAATAAAGAGAAGGATGACAAAACTGACGAGGCTAAGAAGAAACGTGACGAAGAGAACAAGGAAAAGCAGGCCCGTATGTCTGTGCTCCGTGGCGTGGCTATCCGTATTCCTTTGTTGGTCTATGGTGCAGAAATCAAAGATGAGGCAGGCGAAGAGATTACTATCGACAACTTTGCCAGCGAAGAAATCGTTGACCAGGCTTCATGGGAAGAGTTTATGCCTAAGGGCTTTACCAAGCAGACGTTCAACACCTTGAAAGACTGTTTCGATCGTAGCATCTTTACAGGTGCAGCCAAGCGCATACGCCAGATGGTGAAGGAGGCTGACAATCTCAATACCGAGGACCGTATTGCAAAGATTGCCACCATCTTCTCTTACTTCCACAATCCTGACAAGGAGACCGTGCTTACTCCATGGCGTGTGGTAAACATGCACATGAGCGATACTGTTGGCGGTTGGTGTTTCTTTAACGAGGAGTTTGATGCGCCTTATACTGAGGAGAACAAGTATGGAGAAAATGTTAATGCAGCAAGACCAGTAGGTGTAACAGTGGATGACGACAATCAGTTGCATTTCACCAACGAGGTGACCCAAGATATTTTCGGTGATTACAATGCCCGCATTCTTGAAATCAACTCAAAGACGGGTCTCTACCCTCTCTATATGGCTTACTCTCTTTTCAAGGGAGCCAAGGAGCCAAACTATCGCAAAGTGCATCTTACTGGCGAGCGTGGAAAGAGCCTGAATGCTGAGCAATATTATCATCAGGCAGGCGACGACCTCGAAATATGGAAGGATGTGTTGCAGGACAACATCTTTGTGGTTTGCCGTACCAAGATGGCTGTAAGCATCACCAAGCGAACATTGGCAGGTTTCCGCACAGACATCCGCATGAACATTCGTTGCTATGAGCATGATGTACCTGTAACCGACCTTGTGTCTGCTGGTGTACTCAAAGCTGCAGACGAGCATGTAACCAAAGAGGGCAAGACATACTTCTTTAATGGTCACGAGTCGTTGGAGTGTGACATGATCAACGTGCTCCGTGCAAAGCCAGAACTGTTCCTAAACGACATCGTTCGTGGCAACGACTTCTGGCATGTATATAATTCAATTCCAAAATCAGAAAACGAAGATATTAATAATATGAAATTTAAAGCTGTGGTGGGTAATCCGCCGTATCAGATAATGGATGGAGGAGGCGCAGGTTATAGTGCCATTCCTATATACAATCGTTTCGTAATGACATCTGTAGATCTTAATCCAAGTTGTTTGTCTCTTATAATTCCAGCAAGATGGTTTGCAGGAGGTAAAGGACTTGATGAGTTTAGAAATACTATGTTATCAGATAAACATATCAGCAAATTATTTGATTTTCCAGAATCTAGAGAACTTTTCCCAACGGCTGATATCGCAGGTGGTATTTGCTATTTCCTCAGAAACAATAAAATAGAAGGACCATGCAATGTTACCACTATAAACAATGGAGAGAAAAACTATAGTGAAAGATATCTTGATGAATATGACACTTTCGTGAGACAAGCACAAGCTATAAACATTCTACATAAAGTATTACCAAATACAAAAAAATTTATGAACGAAGTAGTTTTTAGCAGAAAGCCATTCGGCATAGACAATAACTATGTTGGAAAAGAAAATATAAGTTTACAACAATCAATTACCCTTTATGGTAGTCAAGGTATATCAT
>CAMBBY010000070.1 GCA_945863825.1 uncultured Prevotella sp.
AGATTCGCCTTAGTCTCGTGGGCTCGGAGATGTGTATAAGAGACAGGGATGATAGCCTTTCCGGCAAACATCCGTGACTCTATCACATCTTGCAGTTGACGTTGTATCATATCATTAACCCCTTTCCATATATTAATAAAGTTCTTTGTTTCAATTTTGGCACAAAGATAAGAAAAAAAATCTTAATCCCAAAATTTATACTGGTTTTTAGGATTGTAATCCCAAAAATCTGTATGTTTTTTGGGATTAGGAGCCAAAAAGGCTTCATAGCATCCGTATAGGTCTATGATTATCTTAGCAATCTCAAGGCTTCACTGGTGTTAGAGATTGCATTTTTTTTATGTGACAGGACAAGTGTAGTTTTTATCCTCATTTCTGTCACGGTCACAGTTGTCACAGTTTTTTTCTCAACTTCTTATGATTTTTCTTGTTGGTTTCAAAATAAAAGCGTACCTTTGCTCTTATTTATATAAGAATCAGTAAAGGCAAATGGAAATGAACGAAGAATCCATCTTGGCATGGAACATTATTGAAAAAACAAGTGCTAACTTGTTTCTTACAGGTAAAGCGGGAACGGGAAAGACTACTTTCTTGAAACAACTCAAGGAGAAGTCGCCGAAACGAATGGTGGTGCTGGCTCCAACCGGTATCGCTGCCATCAATGCGGGTGGCGTGACGATTCATTCGTTCTTCCAATTGCCCCTGTCTCCTTATCTCCCAGGCACTTCCTTCGGAGGTAATGAGAAGAAAAAATATCAGTTTAGCGCCCTGAAGCGCAAAATCATCCGCTCTATCGACCTCTTGGTGATAGACGAAATCAGTATGGTGAGGAGCGATCTGCTCGATGCCATCGATTCCGTGCTCAGGAGATACCGCAAGCATGATCTGCCCTTCGGAGGCGTGCAGCTGCTCATGATAGGCGATCTGCATCAGCTGGCTCCCGTGGTGACCGATCATGAGGAGAGGATGCTGCGCCAGTATTACGACACACCCTATTTCTTCTCCAGCAAGGCGCTGCAGCAGGCGCATTATCTCACGATAGAACTCAAGAAGGTGTATCGCCAGCAGGACCAGGAATTTATCTCACTCCTCAATCAGGTGCGTGAAAACAAGGCCACGACTGCTACGCTGCAGGCGCTCAACAAGCGATATATCCCCGATTTCATTCCTCCGAAAGAGGACAACTATATCCGTCTCACTACCCATAATGCGCCTGCCCAGCGCATCAACGAGGAGGAACTGGAAGCGCTGCCTTCAAAAGCATACTCGTTTACAGCTGAGGTGGAAGACAACTTCCCGGAGTCCTCATACCCAGCCGATTACAAACTCGTATTGAAGCAGGGTGCACAGATCATGTTTGTGAAGAATGATGTCCAGCACCGCTTCTATAACGGTATGATAGGAGAGGTGGTGAGTATCGACGGAAGCGAGATTGTGGTGAGAAGCCGTGATACGGACGAGGAGTTTGAACTGGAGAAGGCGGAATGGGCGAATGCAAAATATACGCTCAATGAGGAGACCAAGGAAATAGAGGAAACCGTGGAGGGTGTGTTCAGGCAGTATCCCGTGCGACTGGCATGGGCGATTACCATCCACAAGAGTCAGGGCCTTACTTTCGAGCATGCCATCATCGATGCCTCCCGCTCGTTCTCCTATGGTCAGACCTACGTGGCGCTGAGCCGCTGCAAGTCGCTTGAGGGTATGGTGCTCAGTGCGCCCCTTTCGCCTTCGGCCATCATCGGCAGTGGTACCATCGAGCAGTTCAACAGTCATCTGGCTTCTCCTACTCCCGAGGTGGTTTCTGCCCTGGAGCAGCAGTATATCCTGCGCTGCATCGGTGAACTCTTCGATTTCTGCGGAATATATGCAGCCTACGAACTGCTGATGCGTTGCTTGGTGGAGTTTTACAATGTGAAATATCCACGGTTGGTGGGAGAGTACCAGCAGATGAACGTGGTACTGAAGAGTTTAGAGGGCGTATCGGAAAAGTTCCAACTGCAATATACGAACATGCTTGCCGTCAATCCGGACTTGAGGAGTGCGGATCTGCAGGACCGCATCCATAAGGGAGCAAAATATTTCGGACAGAAGATGGGAGTATTGGTTGATCTGGTGAAGAAAACGAATGTGGCGACCGACAACAAGGTGGCCAAGAAACAGTTTCAGGAGCGTTTTTCATCGTTTGAACTGGAGGTGAATCTGAAGCACCGTCTGCTGAAGTATTCCTCGGATGCCGAGTTCCTGATTTCGGATTATCTGAGGAAAAAGGCCCAATTCCTGCTGATGGAGGAGGATGAGGCTGCAGGTAGTTCCGGCAGGGGAAGAAGCAGACAGAGAGTTAGTAGGAGTGTCGGTGGGGATGCTGACGGGGAACCAAGGAAGCCGAAGGTTCCAACCCGTGAAATCAGTTATGGCCTGTTCTGTCGGGGTATGAATCTCGACCAGATAGCTGCTGAGCGCAATCTCACCAAGGGTACCATCATCGGTCATCTCACGCCATACGTGATGGAGGGCAAGATAGGTCTTCGCACCTTCATCTCTTCGGCTCATGAGAAAAAGTTGCGTGAATTCATGCAGGCTCATCCGGAAATAGAGCATTTCTCGGAGATCAGGGAAGCCGTGGGTAGCACTTTCGAGTATTATGAGATCAAGCTGATACACGACCTGATGGTCATGGAGAAAGGGGAATAAAAAATCCTCCATATTCCCACGTGTGGGGATATGGAGGATAAATATTTTGCCTAAACAAAAATTACTTCTTGTTCAAAGCCAAGTCGATAGCTACGGCGATAGCTACAGTAGCACCTACCATAGGGTTGTTACCCATACCGAGGAAGCCCATCATCTCTACGTGAGCAGGAACTGAAGAAGAACCTGCGAACTGAGCGTCTGAGTGCATACGACCCATAGTATCAGTCATACGGTCGGCAAGACGTTTCTATCTCGCTTTATCCTTTGTCCATAATCCGTTGTAAACCAATAGCATATTTCAGCATTTCAGTCTTCGGAGTTAATATTTAAAAGAACTATTTTCGGACTGTTGGCATCATCTTGTACCAATAACACCTAAATCCAAGTGCAAAATTACAATATTTATCTGAACTACGAGTAGTAAGTTCCCTATATATAATAAGGTGAAATATTATTGTTCTTACTTTCCCTCTTTCTTATCTCCTCCCATCAACCTTTTCTGTTCACGCTCAAAGTTCTCCAAGAAGTGAATCTCTACAGGTGAGAGGTTGTTCTTGGTACGCTCCTTAAATTTGTCGTATTCATGGTCGGCTTTCTCTTTGGCGAGCTTGGCGGAGATTTTGCCAGCATGAGTGAGGATGTCTTTTCGGGAGATACGGAGGAAGTCATCAAGAATGTTTATCCAGTCCTTCATATACATAGGGCGGTGTTCCTCGGCTTGCATTTCGGCGAAGTCAAGATACAGACTCACGATGCGGTTCAGTGATTTTATCTCTTCGTGGGTGAGATAGTTCTTGGCTATTTCTGCTTCGGGTTTTGTAGGCATTGCTCCAGACCACGTTGTAAGTCCCATAAAGTCTTTCTCGGAATCGGCTCTCTCGTATATTATTTCCGCCGCCGTATGACCGTGAACCGAATAGTGCATTTTGTTCTGTACTGTTTTGAAGAACTTTTGTGTCATTTCCACTCGTGGGTCATAGTCGATACTGAGGGCATAAATCTCCAATACCTTACGATAGAACACCTTCTCACTGGAGCGAATGTCACGTATTCTTGCAAGCAACTCGTCAAAGTAATTGCCGCCTCCAGCTCTCTTCAAAAGGTCATCGTTCATGGCGAAGCCTTTTACTATATACTCCTTCAGTACCTTAGTTGCCCATATTCTGAATTGAACACCACGGTAGGAATGAACACGATAACCTACGCTGATAATCATGTCGAGATTGTAGTAAGCTATTACCCTTTCAACCTTGCGAGTTCCTTCATTTTGAACTGTTGCAAAATTTGCAATAGTTGCCTCTTCTTGTAATTCTCCATCCTCTAACACATTCTTTATATGCCGTGAGATAGTGGACTTATTACGCTGAAACAACTCTGCCATCTGGTCAAGCGAGAGCCAGACAGTATCGTTCTGCAACTTCACTTCTATCTGTGAATCACCGTCAGGAGTTTGATATAATAAAAATTGCCCTTTATCCATATATACATTGCTTTAATGTCTTGGTTTAGAGAAGAACTTGGTTTAACTTCTTAACAGATCTTTCATTTCGACACCAAGTAGTTTAGCAATGGCATTAAGTGAACTAAGGTTAGGCTGAGCTTTATTACTAGCCCATCTTGACACAGTACACTCTGATACACCCAGTTCTTGTGCTAACCATTTCCCCGTCTTCTTCTTTTCGACAAGGACTAACTTGATGCGATTTAAATCTTGCTCCATATAAAATTTATTATCGTTTGATGCAAATTTATACAAATTCTTCGAAATTCCACCATTCTACATGTTAAATTAAGAAAAATAGCCCGATTTTGCCACTTTCTCAGCAAAAAATTCTTGATTCTCACTTAATTTCCGTACTTTTGTCGTGCTGATTGGAGGCTCTGTGTAAAAGCAGTGAATAGCCAGTTAGTCAAGAAGGCGTATCAAGCTATTCATACCGCTCTAAAATGTCTGGAAAACAAAGAAGAAAGGTACTAATGAATAGAAACGATATGCCCTTCCTTGGTGTATATGATAATGTTTTGGTGCAAGCCCTAATTGTACCCCTACATAATCTGCACTGGGGATGGGGCTTTGTTTCTGAACATTTCGTACCACAGGTTTTTTTCCAGACTACCTAGAGCGAGGGATGGCAGATTCGAACTCCATCCCTTTCTTGTATCTATATACTAACCGCCGTGAGTTTGTGGAGTTGTATTGGCAAAAGAATTGATGCAGATGGCAAAAAAACATTTTAAATGTCCTGAATGTGGGCATGAATTCGATGCAGAAGTTAGTTTCTTACAAGACAAGGATAATACGACGTTAACAGGTCTTGGTATAGGTGCCGCTGTTGGCTTTATGTTAGGTGGACCAGTCGGTGCTGTTGCAGGAGGTACGTTTGGAGGAAAATGGGGAAAACGTCCCCCTAAACTGATGGACGATATTCGTTGCCCAAAATGTAATCATGGTTTTTAACATCTAAAGCAATAGAACATGAGCCGTTGGAGAATAACGATTACACAAGACAGACAACTCTCAAAATGTGGAAGAGTATATAGAATGTTCAAGGGTACATACGTGGAAATTAATTCTGGCTATAGCAATCCTATATACAACGATATAGAAGCTGTTATATTTGCCTTTAAGTGCCAAAACGTGGATTTGGTTGAATTAGGGGCTTGTAAAGATAATTGTTTAAAAGCAACAAAAATTGGGTAGTTATGAGCATAGAAGAGTTAATACATCCAGATGACACAAAGGCTCTGAAAGTTCTTATGAATATCCCAGCCTTGCCACAAGTAATGGAAAAGGTGTTTGAATACGGATATGACGAAATCTCATGGACTGAAAACCTCACAACAAATCTTCGTCTGTCAGAAACACAAATGCCAGAGATATACAATCGTTTGCCGCCTATTTGTGAACGATTGGGAATACCAGTGCCTGAATTGTATCTACAAATGAGCAATATTGCAAACTCATGGACTTCAGGACGCAAAAAGGTTTATATTGTATTGACCTTGGGATTGATTAGAAGAGTGAAAGGTGATGCTCTTGATGCTGTTCTTGCTCATGAGTGCGGTCATATTCTTTGTCAGCATGTATTGTATCAGACACTTGCTAATGCAATCTTCTCATTTGGAGAATCTTTCTCTGATTCACTTGTTGGTATGGTTGGCAATGTTGCAATGAAGCCTATAAGACAAGCACTTATTGCATGGAGTCGAGCTTCTGAGCTGTCGGCAGATCGTGTAGCTTGTGCAATAACATCAGCAGAAGCATTAGCACACGCTTTGATAAAAATAGATATGATTCCAAAGAACATTGCAGATACCATCGACATAAAGACTTGGGCACAGCAGGGAAAAGACTTCGAGGACATGAAGAAAGGATCAACCTGGAACAAAATAGTACGTTGGATGGCTAATTCAGATGCAGACCATCCATTTAGTCCTGTCAGAGTATATGAAGCAATGAATTGGGAAAAGTCAGAAACGTGTATGAAGCTAAAAGCCTGTGATTCTTGTTGGAATTTAGAGCAAAAGGAACAGCTTGTACCTTCTTTGACAAACACCCTAATAGACAAAACTGAATCCGTTGCCAAGAATATTAGTTCTTTGACCAAAGGTATATCATTGGATTCTACTCTTTCAAAATTTGGTATTCACAAGAAATAAAAATAGTTATGGAGAATAAAATTGTAGAGAAATGCCCGAAATGTGGAAACTTCACACAAGGAGTTCCTACATATTCAACAGGGCGTAAAGTTGCTCGAAAAGCAGCAACTACCATTACGACAAAAGTATTAGGAGGTATAATAGGTTTTGTGGTAGGTTTACCATTTGGAGGTATTGGAGCTGTACCTGGAATGATTATAGGTGTTATTGTGGGTCACCAGTAAAAGCTGTCTCTTATACACATCTGACGCTGCCGACGATACTCCTTGTGT
>CAMBBY010000071.1 GCA_945863825.1 uncultured Prevotella sp.
ACACAAGGAGTATCGTCGGCAGCGTCAGATGTGTATAAGAGACAGCGTTTAATCTTTATTGGTCCTGATTGTTGGGGGGATAAGGTTAATCCTTATTTCTCAGAAGATAATACGCTTTATGCGGAGTGGAAAACAGAAGCACAAAAGGAAGGCTTAATAATTAAAATTGGACGCTGGAATATACCAGGAGAACCGGTAGCAATTCTTGTTGATTTTACTCCTTATTATGCTATTAAAGACCAGATTTATGGTCAGCTATGGAATGACTATCAAGTTGATAGTCTTCATGCATACGGAGATTATGACGAGGCCTCTATGTTCTCTTATGCAGCAGCATTAGTTGTTGAGAGCTTCTATAAGCATGTTATTGAAAAAGGTAAGAAGGTTATCTATCATGGAAATGAATGGATGACCGGACTCGGTGTGCTTTATATTAATAAGCATTTGCCTGAGATCGCTACTGTCTTTACCACGCATGCAACAAGTATAGGAAGAAGTATTGCTGGTAATAATAAGCCGCTTTATGATTATCTTTTTGCTTATAACGGTGACCAGATGGCTGGTGAATTGAATATGCAAAGCAAGCATTCTATAGAGAAACAGACGGCAATGTTTGTTGATTGCTTTACGACTGTTAGTGATATTACTGCTACAGAATGTAAGGAATTGCTTGATAAGCCGGTGGATTTTGTATTGCCTAATGGATTTGACAATAGTTTTGTACCTAAGGCTGCTGCTTTTACCAAGAAACGTAAGGAAGCTCGCAAGCGTTTGCTCGATGTAGCAAATGCTTTAATGGGTACAGACTTAGGGGATGATACCTTGATAGTTTCAACAAGTGGCCGTTATGAGTTCCGTAATAAAGGTATTGATGTCTATATTGAAGCCATGAACCGTTTGCTTCGAGATGGTAATTTGAAGAAGAATGTTTTGGCCTTTATTGATGTCCCTGGTTGGGTAGGAGAGCCTCGACAAGATCTTCTTGAACGCTTGGAAAGTGGCAAGAAATATGATACACCTTTGGAGGTACCTGAGATTACTCATTGGTTGCACAATATGAGTCATGATAATGTGTTGGGTATGTTGAAATATTTCAATATGCACAACCGCAAAAATGATAAGGTTAAGTTGATATTCTTGCCTTGTTACCTGACAGGTGATGATGGTGTCATCAATAAGAGTTATTATGACATCGTGCTTGGTAATGATCTCTGTATTTACCCTTCATATTATGAGCCTTGGGGATATACTCCTCTGGAGGCTGTAGCTTTCAAGGTGCCATGTATTACGACTGATTTGGCAGGATTTGGACTTTGGGCTAATCAGGTGAAAGGAGGTTATAGCGAGATAGAAGATGGCGTGAAGGTCATCAAGCGTACTGACTACAACTATTCTGAGGTTGCTGATGCTATTAAGGATACTGTGGCCAAATATTCTGGTATGACAGATGCTCAAGTAAAGAAATGCCGCAGCAACGCGGATAAACTCTCGAAAAAAGCATTGTGGAGTCATTTTATAGAATACTATTATGAGGCTTATGATTTTGCGCTGCGTAAAGCCGAAAAAAGAATGGCTGATCTGACAGCGAAATAGTAAATCATGCTGAAAGTGAGAATAGATTAGTAAGGATAAGATAAATAAAACTTATTACTTTAAATATAACAAACTTTAATATAAAACACAATGAAAATTAAAGCTGATTATGCAAATGCTCCTCAATGGAAGGAGACAACAGTAAAGTCAAGCCTTCCTAAAGAGTTGAAGTGCTTGGACGAGCTTGCTCATAACATGTGGTGGGCATGGAATTATGAAGGTCGAGACTTGTTCAAGAGCCTCGATGAGAAATTGTACGAGCAGGTTAATGCAAATCCTGTGTTGCTTCTGGAGCGTTTGAGCTATGATCGCAAGGAAGCTATCGTGAAAGACAAGGCTATGATGGCTAAGGTGAAGAAGGTTTACAAGATGTTCCGTGATTACATGGATGTTAAACCTAACGCCAAGCGTCCATCTGTAGCTTATTTCTGTATGGAATATGGTATCAATCAGGTGGTTAAAATCTACTCTGGTGGTCTTGGTATGCTTGCTGGTGACTATTTGAAGGAGGCTTCTGATAGCAACGTGGATATGTGTGCTGTTGGTTTCCTCTACAGATATGGTTATTTCAAGCAGTCTTTGAGCATGGATGGTCAGCAGATTGCCAATTATGATGCTCAGAACTTCAATTCTCTTCCTTTGGAGCGTGTTCTGGATAAGAATGGCAACCCAGTTGTCATCGACGTACCTTATATGAACTACCAGGTGCACGCTTATGTATGGCAGATGAACGTAGGTCGTATCAAGTTGTATCTCTTGGATACTGATAATGAAATGAACTCAGAGTTTGATCGTCCTATCACTCACTCTCTCTATGGTGGTGACTGGGAGAATCGCTTGAAGCAGGAGATCTTGCTGGGTATCGGTGGTATCTTGACTTTGAAGAAACTTGGTATTAAGAAGGAGATTTATCATTGCAATGAGGGTCATGCTGCTCTCTGCAACTTGCAGCGTCTCTGCGATTACATCGAAGAGGATGGTTTGAACTTCAACCAGGCTCTTGAGTTGGTTCGCGCTTCTTCTCTCTATACAGTTCATACTCCAGTACCAGCCGGTCATGACTACTTCGACGAGGCTCTCTTCGGTAAGTACATGGGTGGCTATCCACAGCGCCTTGGTATCTCTTGGTATGAGTTCATCGGTAGGGGTCGTGAGAACGCAGACGATCACAACGAGCGTTTCTGCCTCTCTACATTCGCTTGCAACACTTGCCAGGAGGTTAATGGTGTAAGTAAGCTTCACGGTTGGGTAAGCCAGCAGATGTTCTCTAACATCTGGAAGGGTTATTTCCCAGAGGAGAACCACGTAGGTTATGTAACCAATGGTGTTCACTTCCCAACTTGGACTGCAACAGAGTGGCGTAAACTCTATGATACATATTTTGATAAGAACTTCATGAACGACCAGAGCAACGAGGAAATCTGGCATGCAATTTACAATGTTTCAGATGAAGAAATCTGGAATACTCGTATGACATTGAAGAAGAAACTCGTAGCTTATATTCGTGAGAAGTTTACAGAGAGTTGGTTGAAGAATCAGGGTGATCCTGCTCGTGTGGTTTCTTTGCTCGAGCGTATCAATCCTAACGCTTTGATGGTTGGTTTCTGCCGTCGTTTTGCTACTTACAAGCGTGCTCACTTGCTTTTCACAGATTTGGATCGTTTGTCTAAGATCGTTAATGATCCAGAACATCCAGTATTGTTCTTCTTCTCTGGTAAGGCTCACCCAGCTGATGGTGCAGGTCAGGGCTTGATCAAGAAGATCTTCGAAATCAGCCAGCGTCCTGAGTTCCTTGGCAAGATTATCTTCCTCGAGGACTACGATATGACTTTGGCTCGTCGCCTGGTTTCAGGTGTTGATATCTGGATGAATACTCCTACACGTCCATTGGAGGCTTCTGGTACATCTGGCGAGAAGGCTGAGATGAATGGTGTTGTCAACCTCTCTGTACTTGATGGTTGGTGGGTAGAAGGTTACCGCGAGGGTGCTGGTTGGGCTCTTCCAGAGAAGCGTACATACCAGAATCAGGGTTATCAGGATCAGCTTGATGCTGCTACTATCTACAATCTCTTGGAGAACGATATCATTCCAATGTACTACAACAAGAACAAGGAAGGCTTCAGCAAGGAGTGGATCCAGGTAGTAAAGAACTCTATTGCTACTATCGCTCCTCATTATACTATGAAGCGTCAGTTGGATGACTACTATGATAAGTTCTACAACAAGGAGGCTGCCCGCTTCAAGAAGTTGAGCGCTAACGATAATGCTTTGGCTAAGGAGATAGCTCTCTGGAAGGAAAGTGTTGCTGAGCGTTGGGATGGAATTCATGTAGTATCAAAGAATGATGAGACAGCTAATGGTACTGAGACTGGTAAGAAGTACAAGATTCAGTATGTTATAGACGAGCAGGGCTTGAATGATGCTGTTGGTTTGGAACTTGTTGTTCTTACCGATCAGCCGGAGAATGGTAAACAGGTTTATTCTGTATTCCCATTCAAGGTTATTGGTCATGAGGGTAATAACTATACATTTGAGGCAGAGATTGAGCCTGTTAATGCTGGTTCTTTCAAAACTGCAGTACGTATGTTCCCTAAGAGCGATAAGTTGCCACATCGTCAGGACTTCTGCTACGTAAAGTGGTTGGACTAAGATAATAAATATCATAAAAGTGTTTTGGTATAGTAATATATCGAAAATATGATGAAGATATAATAAAGAATCCCACATTTTGAAAGAGATGTGGGATTTTTTGTTTTTCCTATCTTCTTGTATTTTCCTTTGTTTTGAATATTATGGGAAAAGAAAAAAGGAGCATTCCCTAAGAAGAGTAGGGGAAGCTCCTTTTTAGATGGATAAATAATTTCTTTTATACGAGATACTGAGAAGAGATACTCTCGTTATCTTCTACACGGCGGATAGTTTCTGCAAACATATCTGCGATTGTAAGCTGCTTAACTTTTTCGCAACGCTTGGTGTAAGGAATTGAGTCGGTAAATACGATTTCCTCAAGAGCTGATTTCTGAACGCGTTCTGAAGCAGGACCGCTCATCACGCAATGAGAAGCACATGCACGTACGGTTTTAGCACCTGCTTCCTTCATGATATCAGCAGCCTTGGTGATAGTACCAGCTGTATCAACCATATCGTCGATGATCACAACGTTCTTGTCTTTTACGTCACCGATAATCTGCATGCTGGCTACAACATTTGCACGGGCACGAGTCTTATTGCAGAGTACGAGTGGGCATCCGAAGTACTTAGCATAAGTGTTAGCGCGCTTAGAACCACCAACGTCTGGAGAAGCGATTACCATATCTTCGAGTTGCAAGCTCTGAAGATAAGGCAGGATGACACCAGAAGCGTAGAGGTGGTCAACTGGTACGTCGAAGAATCCTTGAATCTGATCAGCGTGAAGATCCATGGTGATCAAGCGGTCGATACCGGCAACGCTCAACAAATCAGCAACAAGCTTGGCACCGATGCTGACACGTGGCTTGTCCTTGCGATCCTGACGAGCCCAACCAAAGTAAGGAACAACTGCGATAATATGACGAGCTGAAGCACGCTTAGCTGCATCAATCATCAGAAGCAATTCCATCAAGTTGTCAGAATTAGGGAAGGTGCTCTGTACGAGGAAAACATCGCGTCCGCGGATAGATTCCTCAAAAGATACACCAAACTCACCATCAGAGAATTTGGTTACTACCAAATTACCCAGTGGGCAACCTAAACTAGCGCAGATTTTTTCTGCAAGGTATCTCGTGTTAGTACCGGAGAATACCAAAAAAGAGTTTTTGTCACTCATTTGAATTTTAGTTTATGTGTAATTAAATTATTATTACGAATATTTATGATGAGTAGCAATGTCAGTTAACTGCCTTGCGTAATTTCTCGAAATGATTGATAACTTCTTTGTAATCCCTTTCGTTGTGAATATCAAATCTATTCCAAAGATCACCACATATTACTATACCTCCAAAGCCGAGAGCTTTTGCTATTTTCACGTTTTCCAGGCTCATGCCTCCAAGGGCATATACTTTTTTGTCGATAAGTCCTTCTTTGGCTGCCAATTCTAATTGGTTGAGCGAGAAAGATGATTTCTCATCTTTGAATTCTATGCAGTCGAAAATGTTTTTCAGAAAAACATACTGTGATTTTTTCTTCATTTCTTTCAACTGAAGAAGATCTGTGCATGTACGACTGTATTTTCCTTTGTATCCTTCTGGCAAGGCTGCGCTTGGATTGTCTATATGAATGCCGGCCAAATCATATTCCTGCTTGAGGTAATAATGATCGTGTACTGTAATCTTACGATAATAGTCCTCAGGTAAGAGTGTGAGTAGTCGTTCTGAGAACATCGGTGATGCCCCCGGTTTAAAAAGATGCAAATTATCTAGTCCTTCATCAAACAATGAGGATAGAATTTTATCTTCTTCCACAAAGAATGTGGACTTCGTCATTATTACTAATTTCATAGTCTTAAAAACTTTTCTGTTGCAAAAGTATTAAAAAAAACGCAAACTTGCAATTATATTGGAGATAAAAAGCTATCTTTGCACCATAAAATTAATATTTATCAAGACATGCAAGTAAATTTAGAGAATTTTAAGGAGATTCGCACTCCGATTTACGTATTGGAAGAAAGTAGACTGAGACAAAATCTGTCGCTGATAAAGAGCGTGGCTGATAGGGCTGACATGGAGATTATTCTGGCATTTAAGGCTTATGCCCTTTGGAAGACTTTCCCGATTTTCAGAGAATATATTTCTTCGACAACAGCAAGCTCTTTGAGCGAAGCAAAGCTGGCTTTTGAGAAATTTGGAAGTCCCGCCCATACTTTTTCTCCAGCTTATACTGATGACGAGATTGACGAAATTGCCCGTTGCTCAAGCCATCTGACGTTTAATTCTCTTTCTCAATATGAGCGTTTTCATGAGCGTGTAGCTACAGTTAATCCAAACATCAAATTGGGACTGAGAGTAAATCCGGAATATTCT
>CAMBBY010000072.1 GCA_945863825.1 uncultured Prevotella sp.
TGCCTATGCAATCCATCAGTCCGGAGTTACAGCCGCCGAAAACCAGGTCGTGGCCGTTCTCTGCCATCCACTTGCCCATCTCTTCTGTTATCGTGAAGAAATCCGGGTCGATATTCTTATTCGCTGAACAAAAAACTGCTATTTTCATGTCTTTATCTTCTATGATATATGATGTTTTATCTGTTATTTATTGATGTCTTATCCATTATTTATTGATGTTTAGGCAAAGATACGCAAAAATATCGAGATTATTCATCTATTTTTGCGGATAATTTCTTAATTTTGCAAACAATAACTAATCTGATAAACAAAAATAGATTCTTATAAAACAGGACAAAAGATTTCTTATAAACGATACAACAGAATGAAAAGGATTATCACATATAGCATCATTGCATTACTGCAGATGTCTGTAGCGTTTGCACAGGTCTCTCAGAAGCCGAAGCTTCAGAAGCGGGAGAAGTATGAATGGGAGGGAGAAATTCCTACCTACGTGGAGCAACTGAAGAAGGAACTGACCTATCCGATGGCTTGGGGCAACAGTCCTATCAGAAACTTCAAGAAGTGGAAGAAGGCGGCAAGAGAGAAGGTATTCGAATGCATGATGACGCCTCCGAAGGCGGCTGCGGCTTGGGATATGGAAGTGCTCGGTGAGGAACAGAGAGACGGATATAAGGCGCAGAAAATCGCCTTCAATATCAACGCCTATTCCCGCATTACGGCTTATCTCCTGATTCCGGATGGAGAAGCAGAGAAGATTTTGAATGCAGAAGCAGGGAAGAACTCGAATGCAGAAGTTGGATTGCAGCTTTCTGCCCAGAATAAGAAAGCGGGGAAATTTCCTGCCGTAGTGGCGCTCCACGACCATGGTGCCCATCTCTTTATCGGAAAGGAGAAGATGATTCGCCCTTTCTTTACAAAGGAAGAATGGGGAGAAAACAAGGATATTTCTGAAGCAAAAACGGAAGCGCAGAATGAAAGAAAAGAAGCGCTGGGAGAAAGAAAGGGAGAGCTGAAAGAAAACAAGGAAGAATCAACTGCAAATATAAAGGGAGAGAACGAGAGACGGAAGAAGCAGGCGCTCTGTCAGGAGATTTTGGATGATGCAGATGCTTGGGTCAATCAGCTTTATGATGGTCAGTATGTGGGCGATTACCTGGCGAAGCACGGTTATGTGGTGCTCTCGATTGATGCTCCGATGTGGGGAGAACGAGGCCGAAAGGAGGGCGTGGATAGAAATAAATACGATCTCATCGCCGGCAATATGATGATGCTGGGGCGTGACCTCTCTGCCTTTATGACTTACGACGATATGGCCAGTACCGAGTTCCTGACTTCGCTGCCGATGGTGGATGCGAAGCGTATCGGATGCGTGGGCTGTTCGATGGGAGCCTATCGCTCGTGGATGCTCTCGGCTTTATCGGATAGAATCAGGGTGGGTGCTTCCATCTGCTGGATGATTACCACCGATGCTCAGCTTACCAGGCGTTTTGGCAGAAAGGAGAATGGTGGTTTTGCGAATTGCTTTCCTGGATTGCGCCAGTATCTCGACTATCCCCATATCGCTTCCCTCGCCTGTCCGAAGCCGATGCTCTTCATCAATGGCACAAAAGATAAGCTCTTCCCCGTGCCGGGCGTAAAGGATGCTTTCGCCGAAATGCACAAGGTTTGGAAGAGTCAGGGGGCTGATAATCTGCTGGAGACGGAGCTTTGGGAAATCCCTCATTCCTGCGGATTGAAAGCGCAGGAGAAAATGCTGGAGTTTCTGGATAAGAATCTGAAATAGGGGTTAACAGAGTTAACAGTTAACAGCTGTTTTTCTGTACCTTCTTCTCTTAAATATCAAAAGTCTACTACGCTAACCCCTAAAAAAAAGGCGTTAGCGTAGTAAACTTTTGCGTTTTGCTTGTGTTTCCCGAGAAAAAGTTGTATATTTGCACCCAACAAAATATAAAGTTTGCAAGTATGGGTACTTTTAATGGAATTATAGGAAGACAGCGTGAGATGGCTCTGTTGCAGGAGATTTACGAATCTCCTAGGGCGGAGTTCGTGGCTGTTTATGGCAGAAGACGTATCGGTAAGACCTATCTTATCGACAAGTTCTTTGGCGATAAGTACGACTTTTATATGACGGGTATCTATGAGGGTACCCGTAAGGAGCAGTTGGCAAACTTTGCCCATCAGCTGGAGTTTTATTCTCATAAGGAACAGAAAACTCCAAAAGACTGGATGGAGGCTCTGTTTATGCTTCGCAAGTATCTGGAGACATTAAAACAGGAGACATTAAAAAAGGAAAAACCAGTACTCTTGTTCTTTGATGAAATGCCTTGGCTGGATACCCGCTATTCTCGCTTTCTCAAGGCTTTCGAACTGTTTTGGAACGAGTGGGCTTCGAAGCAGGACAATCTGAAACTGATAGTTTGTGGTTCGGCAACCACCTGGATGACGAATACCTTGCTGGGCAACAAGGGCGGTTTGCACAATCGTGTGACTCGCTCCATCTATCTCCGTCCGTTCAATCTGGCAGAGACGGAGGAGTTTCTGGTTTCAAGAGGATTCTCGATGGAGCGCTTCCAGATAGCCGAGTTGTATATGGCGATAGGTGGAACCCCTTTTTATCTCAATATGCTGAATCGTTCGCTGAGCGTGGCGCAGAATATCGATGAACTCTTCTTCTCATCCAGTGCCCCTTTGAGAAGCGAATATGGCTTTCTCTTCAAATCGCTCTTCAAGGAATCCACGCTCTATAGAAGGGTGGTGGAGGCTTTGGCTAAGAAACTGAAGGGAATGACTCGCCCTGAGTTGATAGAGGAGCTGAAGGTGGAGGATTCTGGGTATGTTTCTACCGTGCTCTCCGACTTATGCAACTGTGATTTCATCCGCAAATATTCGGCTTTTGGCAAGACGGATAGGGATTTCATGTATCAGTTGACCGACCTGTATTCGCTTTTCTATCTGAAGTATGTGAAGAACTATCATGGTGAGGATGAGCATTATTGGAGTCATCGCCAGATGGATATTTCCAGTTGGGAGGGCTATGCTTTCGAGCAGGTTTGTCTGCATCATATTCCTCAAATCAAGAGGAAGTTGGGAATCGGTGGTATTCTGTCGAACATCTGTACGTGGTCGTGCCGTGCTTTTACGGATGCAGAGGGTAATAAGCAACCTGGGGCACAGATTGACTTGATAATTGATAGGGGAGACAAGACGATTAATCTCTGTGAGATGAAATTCGTGAATCATCCTTATTCCATCACTCCCGATTATGCGGCTTGGTTAATCAAGCGCAGGGAGTTGTTCAAGCAGGCAACAGGAACGAAGAAGACTCTCCATCTAACGATGATAACTTCGTATGGTGTGGAGCATAATGCTGGTTGGCAAAATATTCAGAACGAGGTGGTGCTGGATGATTTGTTCAAAGTAGAATAGATACAATGGCTTTATGGCTGTTGTGTGCCCTCACACAACAGAATCTTTATGTTTCTTGAAAAAAAATAATCGGAAATGATACGACTATCCGATTATTTTCATTACCTTTGCATGCAGATACCCGTTCGCTCACGCCGAGTAGATGCTTTCTTCTTTTAAAATCGGAGATGGTTGAGACGAGGACTTGGGAGGGTAGAGGTATCATACATAATATTAAAGTGCGTTTACTATGCGCTTAGTTCTTGGCGAACTGAAACCTGGCAGTTTCTAACTCATGTCAAAGACTATGCAACGGTAGATGCTCTCGGGATGTGTATATCCACATCTCTGTACTGATGTGGCACCCTACGCAAGTAGGGTGTCCAATTCGGTATAGGGATAAGTGTATCATATCGGCGTGGGCTTCGCAGTTGTTCGTTTCGACATGATGGGCTTGCCAGGGCCTCAGTTCGTGAAGCGAGCAACGGGCAAGTTCACGCTTTCTTTTTGTTGTGTATAAACCAATTGTTTTACATTATAAAAAGTTAGATTATGGTACAACCTAATTTGCCAAATCAAATATTGCACTTTACAAGCTGCAATGTCTTAGAGAGCATCATAAAAGATGACGGATTGCATTTTTGGGCAAGCCGTTATGATTGTATGAATGATTCATTGGAATATAGATGGCTGTATGAACCATTGGAGGAGAAAATAGTAAGAGATAATCCTACTCTTAAAGGACAAGTCGATTCTTTATATGAGATATTCCCTTATGTTGTATCTTTTTCGGGTGCATCTGGTCATCAATATTTTTGGGAGAAATATGGTGAAAATGGAAGTGGAGTGTGCCTTGTCATGAATAGAAAGATAATGCAACCAACTGATGAACAATTTGCAAAAGAAGGTGACTATATGGCATCTGTTAGATATGCGACAGAGCAAACTAAAATGGCGAAACTATCGGAGGTTACATTAGAATCTGTCTCTTATACACATCTCCGAGCCCACGAGGAGTATCGTCGGCAGCGTCAGATGTGTATAAGAGACAGTCGTAAGAATGGCTATGGGACGGCTAATAATAGTGAAGAGTTTGTTGATGAGATAGCCTGTTGTCCTTTTGTGAAATGTGAAGAATGGAGCAAAGAGGAAGAGGTGCGGTATGTAAGAATACGTGAGCACAATATGTATGCTTCATATTCAAAGGAAGGAGGCGTTTATTCATATCCTGAGGATACAAATGGTGTTAAATGCCGTGAGAATAATGGCAAGCAGATTTATTATTTGGACATTCTTTTCCCAAAGTCGTCTTTGGAAGGAATTCTGATTGGCAAACAATTAAATTTTGAAACAACAGAAAAGACAATAAAAACTTTATTGCAGCAAACAGGTTATAAGAATATATCTGTAGAACAATTAATGTATTAACAAATAAAATAGAAGAATATGAGAACAATTACTTTTAAAGGGCTGTTTTTAACAGCGGTATTTATGTTGCTTGGGAGCTTGGTAATTCAGGCTGCAGATGATGGCTTGATTACCAAACAAATAACAATCAAGTTGGATAAGGCTGGTACTTTGGCTGATAAAATTGGTAAAAACAAAAAATATAAGATTACTAATCTTAAGATCGTTGGTGAGATAAACGGAAGTGATTTGAAATTTGTTCGTGATATGGCAGGAGGAAGTTTTCGCGATGAAGGTATTGTAGGAAAACTATCTGTATTAGATTTGTCTGAAGCGAAAATAATAAAAGGAGGTTCTTTTTATTATTCCCCAAATGGCTCTTATGATGAATATTATACAACAGATGATGCCATCGGTAGTTATGCATTTTATGAATGCTGTGAATTGAAGAGTTTAAAACTCCCTTCTGGTGTTACCGAAATAGGCTCTTCCGCATTTGAGGACTGTATTGGTTTGACAAGTTTGACCCTCCCTTCTAGTGTTACCGAAATAGGCTCTTCCGCATTTGAGGGCTGTCGTGGTTTATCTAGTTTGACCATACCTCCTGGTGTAACCAAGATAGGCTCTTCCGCCTTTAAGGGCTGTAGTCGTTTGACAAGTTTGACCATACATTCTGATGTTACCGAAATAGGCTCTTCCGCCTTTTGGGGCTGTACTGGTTTAAAAGATGTTAGCTTTTATATTAATGGTGATTTTGAGCCATATTTGACAAAAAATCATCCTCATATAGACGTAAATTGTGGAATTGAGTATTATCTGAATGGTAAGAAAATAACATCAGTAGTAATACCTTCAACTATTACAACGTTGGGGGAATATGTATTCCAGAATTGTAGAGATTTGACATCTGTTACAGTTAGTTGGCAATCCCCAATTTCTGCAGGCAGTGCTTTTTATGGAGTAGATAGGAGCAAATGTACACTATATGTTCCACAAGGAACAGAACAAGACTATTGGCTTGCTGATGTTTGGGGCGATTTTGGAAAGATAGTTGAGTATGACCCTACTGGCATTGATAAGGTTACAACCTCTACCGACGCCAAGGAACTCTCTCGCTATTCACTAAATGGTCAGCGATTGTCTGCTCCAGCCAAGGGCTTGAACATCGTCAAGTATAATGATGGCAGTGTGAAGAAAGTTGTTGTTCAATAGTTTCGGCTAACGAACGCAATATAATGATAGATTCAAGTAATTTTGTAGATGAGTAAGTTAATTAAAAATTTTAGCAAGTATGTGGAGTACCATGTTTTTGTTATTTGTGATTTGTTGTGTACGCGTGCACATCAACATCAATCTTTAAACGAAAGTTTACCTTTCTCTCTTTGGGTATTCTAGAACACTCGAAGAGGAAAGAATTATTAGATCAATCATCATTGGGAGTGAAGCCTGCTAACTCCCTCTTATCAGATCAGTAGGTAAAGAATTCTTTTGGGCACGAGTAATCGTGCCCTTTTTGATTTCTAATCTGTCTTATATCTTAACTTTTTGCCTTTAAATCCCCCAAAAGTGTGTTTTTTTTTGAGATTTGGGGATTTTGACGACAAATATTGTATCTTTGCACTGTTTATTTAACGCACATTAATTTAACGGCTGTTACATTATGAAGTGCAGCTTGGTTAATCAAGTGCAAGCAAATTTTAAATTAGTGATTTTGGAATAACTAACTGAGAAATTACTAAAAATAAAAAAG
>CAMBBY010000073.1 GCA_945863825.1 uncultured Prevotella sp.
ACACAAGGAGTATCGTCGGCAGCGTCAGATGTGTATAAGAGACAGATATTACAATGGTATCGGTTTTCATCTGGAAGCGGGTGATGGTTATTTCTTTTTTACTCGCAAGGAAACGAAGGTGGATTTGCAGCGCAAGTTGGAAGCGGTGAGCAAGTGGATAGATTATCTCACCTTTCTGAAGACTTATAATTCTGCCTTCGGATCTGGTTTGGTATTCTCTGCGGCAGATATCGTGGTGAGAATCAATTGCGATATGGAACTGAAGGAATTGGCAGGAAAACTCTTCAGCGAAAAAAAATCATATGATGAGATAGTGGAGAAACTGATCAGTGAATTGGAACGAATGGGATTCATTGAGCAGCAGGATGAAGTGGAGAAAACCTGGAAGGTATTGGCTTCATTCCATTATATCGAGGAGTTGATAGATTGCATATCGATTACCGATGATATTGAAGAAAAAGAAGAGGAGGAACAGCCATGAGATATCTGAATAAAATCATATTTCTGAATAGTGCCCATATCCCATACGCTGAGGTGAAACTCGATGGAAATGTTCATTTCATCGGCACCCAGGGTGTGGGCAAGAGTACCTTGCTCCGTGCGCTGCTGTTCTTCTATAATGCAGATAAGTTGCGCTTGGGCATTCCGAAGGAGAAAAAATCGTTTGATGTCTTTTATTTTTCTTATCCCAATTCATACATCGTTTATGAGGTGATGCGTGAGAATGGGGCTTATTGTGTTCTTGCCTTGAAGAATCAGGGACGAGTGATGTTCCGTTTCATCGATGCCCCGTTTGATAGCAAATGGTTTATCGATGAGCATAAACAGGTGTATGGCGAGTGGACTAAGATACGTGAGCAGGTGGGTAAGAAACATGATGTATCTTCGCTCGTAAGCAGTTATGAGATGTATCGTGACATCATCTTTGGAAACAATCGACGTCAGGAACTCCTTTCTTTCCGCAAGTATGCCATCGTGGAGAGTGCTAAGTACCAAAATATCCCCCGCACCATCCAGAATGTCTTCCTCAATACCAAGTTGGATGCCGATTTCATCAAGAATACCATCATCCGCTCGATGAGTGATGAGGATAACAGCATTGACCTCAACTTTTATCGTGAACAGATTAAGGAGTTTGAACAGGAGTATAAGGATGTGAGCCTCTGGACGAAGAAGGAGAAGAATGGTGAGGTGCTGGTTCGCAGAATGGCTGATAAGGTAATAGATGCTTATCGCACCTTGCTGAATAATCGGCGAAGGATTAGTGAGGGGCGTAAGGAACTCAATTATGCAGAGCGTGTGGCCCAGGAACTCCTGCCCCAATATCGTCTTGATATTCAAGAAAGTGAAGCGGAGTGTAATCGGGTTTATCGCCTGATAAGTGAGGAACAGGAAAAATATGGAAAGGAGCGTGATAAACTCTCTCGTGAATTGGGCGTACTCGATGCGCAGCTAAAGAAAACTGCCGCCAAGCGCAAGTATTATGAGGAAATTCATATAGAAGATATCTTGCAGCGAGTAGAGCAGGAAACCATCATAGAAGATGAGCGCAAGCGGCAGGTTGCAATGAAGGCGGAACTGGAGAAATCTTATCAGAATGTGGTGGATAAGTATAAGGCTCTGCTCGAACAGCTCGATATGGATTTGCGTGCCTTCAGAAACAGCAAGACCACCTTGCTCAATGAGCATCAGGCTGCCTTGGTGACCCAGAAGGAAACGCTGCTGCAAGAATTGAGAAAGGCAGAAATGGAAACCCGTGAGGTGTTCAGGGAAAAAACTTCGTCTGTGGATGAGATGATTGCGCAACTGGTGCATGATGAAACTGCTTTGAAGATACAGAAGGCGAAGGTGGCTCACGAGAATCCTTTTGCCCGGGAGATGGAGACGAACGAAAAGGAGTTTGCTGAATTTACAGCCAGACAAATTCAGGTAGAAACCGAGATAAGGGAAGTGGAACTGCGCATTGAAACCTTGCGTCAGGAAGCTCTGAATGAATTGGAAATAGCAGAACTGAAATATCAGGCATCGCTCGATGCTCCCAAAAAGCAGAAAACTGATGTGGAGGATGAAATCCGGAAAATTCAGAATCTTCTGGACAAGAGCAAAGGTTCGTTTTCTGAATGGCTCGATCAAAACAGGAAGGGATGGCAGGAGAATATCGGAAAAGTGGTGGATGAAGAAACGATACTATATAATGATGTATTGAATCCGCAATTGGTTGCTGATTCATCTGCATTGTCATCATCTTCATCAGCGGCTTCTCTCTATGGCGTAAATATCAATCTGACTGCCGTAGAGCGAAAATTCAGAACTCCCAAGGAATTGAAGGAGCAACTCGCTGAAAAGGAACAGCTTCGTGCTGACATCATCAAGCAGCTGAATGATTTGCTGAACCAGCATGAGGAGAATCATAAAACCTTGAAGGGAAAATATCTGCTTCAGATAAGAAAGCTGAATGAATCGCTTCATGCTAAAAAGGCAGAAATGCAACTGCTGCCTCAGACGGAAAAAAAACTCAAAATGCAAGCGCTGGAGTTGGAAAAACGTTTGGAAAAATGGCGCAGCCAACAGATGGCTGAATTGGAAGATAAGCAGAATGCACTGGTTGCCGATAAGGTGAAGAAGGAAGAGAATAAACACCAACTGGAGATGGATTTGCAGCGCAAGCTAAAAGCTCTCCAAGCGGAATACAACAGACAGGTTAAGCAGGAAACACAGACTTTTGAAGTCTTTGCCAACGATATTCTGGCGCAGATAGAAGAGAAGCAGAACCAGATGGATGCTCGCAAGCAGGAACTCCTGAAAGCCCAGCGCGATGAACTGCATGGTAAGGGTATGGATACCCAGACTTTGGATGCTTACAACAAGCGCATAGCAGAACTGGATGCTGAGTTGACATATATCAGAAAGAATCGTGATGTGGTGGCGGTTTACAGGAATGAAAAGATAGAACTTTTTGACCAAGAACCTGCCGTAAGGCAGAATCAAAAAAACAAGGCTGAGGCTAAGACTATGCTCGAGGATAAATTCAGGCAGCGCAGTGAACGCCTTCAATTGCAATTATCTGAGGCACAGAGTCAACTGACTAAGCAGCAGTCTGCTTTGAAAAAGCTGGATGCTGGATTGAATGCAGTGAGGAGTTTTAGACGTGACGAAACCTTGTGCCCATTGGAAAGTAATGAAATAGAGGAGAAGATCACTACCAAGGATTGTCTGACTATCGTGGAAGAATTGAAGCGCCAAATCTATGAGGATGGTCGTTCGCTCGACAACTTCAAGAAGCAATCTCAGCAATTCTTAGGTATGTTCTCTGCTCACAACACCTTCCATTTCAATGTAAGTCCGGTAACGGAAGAGGAGTTCATCGCTTTCGCATCCAATCTCTGCGAGTTTGTGGAGAATGATAAAATCTCGGAGTATCAGAAGCGCATCAGTGGAAGATATACCGATATCATCTTCCGAATCTCCAAGGAAGTGGGCGATCTGACCCGTCGGGAAGGCGATATCGGCAAGACTATCAACGATATCAACCACGATTTCGAGGAGCGGAATTTCGCAGGTGTTATCAGGGAAATCGCCTTGCGCCCGTTGAAGACCAACGACCAGTTGATGCTTCTCCTCTTGCGTATCAGAGACTTTGCAGAAGAAAATCAATTCAATATGGGAGAGATGGATCTCTTTGCCACTGAGTCACGGCAGGATGTGAATGCCAAGGCGGTGAAATATCTGCTTGCCTTTATGAAGGGACTTCTGGATGAGCCTAACCTCAAGCAGTTGCAGGTGGCTGACACCTTCAAGTTGGAGTTCCGCATCAAAGAAAATGACAATGATACGGGATGGGTAGAGAAGATAGCGAATGTGGGTTCTGATGGCACCGACATTTTGGTGAAGGCGATGGTTAACATCATGCTCATCAATGTGTTTAAGGAGAAAGCATCGAAGAAATCGGGCGATTTCAAGATTCATTGCATGATGGACGAGATAGGCAAGTTGCATCCTAACAACGTGAAGGGAATCCTCGACTTTGCCAATCGCCGCAACATCCTGCTGGTGAACAGTTCGCCAACTACCTATAATGTGGAGGATTATAAATATACCTATCTGCTCAGCAAAGACAATAGGGCAAATACTAAGGTTACTCAATTGATTAAGAGATTATAAAACCTCTTGCGTGTAGAAATATCGGATGATATGAAACATTTGATGATATGAAATACTTGATGATATGGAAAAGTTAGGATTGGGCGATGCCCGACAGATATTAGCGATGTTGAAGGGTGAGGAGATTGCTTCGTCGAAGCTGTCTCCTCGCATGACGGCTTTGCTGAGGCAGGAAGAATTGTTGATGTTAAAGAGCAATGGGAGTAGATGCAAATATCGTATTGTCGAGGCCATGCGAGAGAGTTGCCGTACTCTGTTATCGCAGGAGTTTGGCTTGAAATGTTCTTTAGAAGAATGGATTTCTGCTTCTTCCTCTAAGCAGACGAGGGCAGATATGGTTAGGATGGTAGGTGATTCAAAGGCTAAGAAGGTGAATACATTTCGTGGCTTTCTGGTAGATTGCTATGTTCGGATAGATGCTATGCTGAATGGAAAGCCATTCATACTTCATCCGATGGAAGGTAGTTCTGCTTTCATCAATCAACCGGATCATTTCGAGATACAGGAAGATGTGATAGTTGTGGGTATGGAGAATGCTGAGAATTTCATGCAGATTCGGTCGCAGCGTTGGCTTTTCGATGCCCTATTTCCTGGTAAGCAACTCTTGTTTGTCTGCCGTTATCCACAGGAAAACCTGGAGAATCTCAGGTCATGGCTTCTCCGCATCCCCAATCGTTATGTTCATTTTGGCGATTTCGATCTGGCAGGAGTTCATATCTATCTTTCAGAAATTTATGCCCATCTGGGTAATCGGTCTTCCTTCCTGTTGCCATCTGATATCGAGGAAAGATTGGCCGAAGGCAATGCTGCGCTTTACAATCAGCAATATGCCAGATTCAAGAATATGGCAGTAACGGATGTCCGCCTTCAGCCGCTGGTCAATATGATTCATCATTATCGCAGGGGATATGAGCAGGAGGGGTATATAAGATGATAGGGATATGATTCCTGATGGAGATTATTTCTGATGAAAAAAAACGCCGCATCACCAAATTATTTCGTTTTTATTGCCCGAAACATCCTATAGTATGCGTATATATAAGCTGATGTCGTTGTTATCATACTGATGATGTTCATGCTGATGAAGGCTGTCTGCCGGGTGTTACCTGCCAGATAAAACACTGCCGCAGGGAGGAGGTTCGAGCATAGCAGCCATGCGATGAAAACCAGGACAAGGGCTATGCCCAGTTTGCGCATGTTGCCCCTATGCTTGCTGCACAGATGACAGCCGGCTACCAGGGAGGCGATGACGGAAATCAATACCATAGTGCTTTGTATCCAGGTGAGAATCGTTGCCGTGGGGGTTATCTGTCCGTCCTGCATCATTGTTACAAAGTTGAACTTGAAGCATTGGCCCAGGATGAATGAGAGCACATAGTAAAGTACTATCAACTCGCTGCAGCGTCGTAGTAATTTTACGCCTGCCGGTAGCGTGTAGCGGTTTAGACCGATAATAACTCTTAAAAATCATAACGTATCTTCTTGAATATCAGTATTTGTTGCTATCTTTGCACGGTATATACTAATAACGTTACATGGATAAATACTAATAGTGCTACATGGGTATATACTAATTTGAAATATAGGTTTAATCATACAATGAATAAAATGAAGAAGATATTTTTAGGATTGGCAGCTGCACTGATGTTGACTGCCTGCAACGAGAACAGACAGCCGGAGGCAATGACCAGCGTTGACTCTGCAAGTGTGGTAACCGATTTGATGATGAGTCGCAGAAGCATCCGTGCTTACAAGGATTCCGCTATCAGCCGCGATACCCTGAACGAGATTCTGAAATGCGGCATCAACGCGCCAAACGGGCAGAACCTGCAGTCGTACGAAATCAGAGTGATAGATTCTCCTGCACTCATCGATTCGATAACCCAGGCCGTGGTAAAGGATAATCCTAAGATAGCAGAGCGCAAGGGCTTCAAGAACATCTTCGTGAATGCTCCATGCGTGGTTTGCATCGCCTACGATACGACTTATGATATGGCACAGATAGATTGCGGTTTGCTTGGCGAGAACATCATTCTTGCAGCATGGGCAAAGGGCATCGGCTCCTGCTGCCTGGGCAGTTCTGCCCGTTGGATATTGGATTCGCCGTCAGCCAAGCCTTACCTCGACCGCATGGCATTCTCCAAGGGTTACAAGCTACTCTACTGCATCGCCTTAGGTTATCCTGACGAATCGCCAGAGGCAAAGCCAAGACGCCAGGATATGATCAAGTTCATGGATTAAAACAAATGAATGTTGATGTCCTGTTTCAGGACATCAACGTCTGAAGATAGATATGCATCTTTTTGAAGCATGTAGGCAAAATATGAAATATCGGCTCAGGTGCGGAAGTCCGTGGATAGCCCACCAGGTATGTTAACCGAAGATC
>CAMBBY010000074.1 GCA_945863825.1 uncultured Prevotella sp.
GGTATATGCTTTGCTTATTCGTTTGCATCCCTGTTGGATTCACAATATATCAATAAAAAGAGGATATTGAAGGATTTCGGGTGTTGGATATTGACGGTTTCCTTTTCCTGGATTACCCTTTTGGAGCCTTTTGCACCTTATGCCAATTATCTGTATATCATTTCCACCCTGATTTTCTGTAGCATCGTGGTAAGATACATGTTCCATTTCCAGTTTATCTATAGGAAGAAAATGGAGCAGTTGGATAATTACTTCTCTGATGATAATATGCAGCGCTTCATGTTCTGGAAGAAGAAAAGCCTCTTCTTCCTGTGCCTCTTGGGTGTCTTTGCCTATCTCACTCTCTTCTTCGGAATCTATTTCAATTATGCTTACCTGGTGTATTTCGTCAGTGTCAATCTTTATATCGTCATCTCTTTCATCAATTACCGCCCATATTATGGCACGCTCAATTTAGCGTCAGTGATGAATGATGAAATAGAAAACGATTCCAGCCAGAAACAGGAAACTTCTAAGTTGGAGAATTATGAGAATCTATTCGGAGCACGATTGCAACAGTGGGTGGATGATAAGAAGTATCTCTCATCCCAGTTGACCATCGACAGTCTGGCTTCCGAAATGGGTACCAATAAGGTTTATCTTTCCCGTTATATCAATGGGAAATATGCCGTCAATTTCAGTACCTGGATTACCACCTTGCGCATCAAGGAGGCACAGGCCTATATGTTGGCTCATCCCGGTGCCACATTGGAAGAAGTAGCTTATCATGTCGGTTTCTCTTCTGCTTCCTATTTCTCCCGAGTCTTCTCCCGCATCGTCAAGACAAGTCCTACAATATGGCGAAGTAATATCTGAAAATTGATGGATTCTTTTATTGTTAAAAAATAAAATATATTTGTTTTTTTCATGGAAATCTTGTATCTTTGCAGAAATCAAATATTCTAAATAGGGTTAATATGGCACAGATTTTAGTTACTATAGATGATACTCAGTCGTTGGCAAGCGTTCGCAATGCTATAAAAATGTTGCGTGGCGTTGTTTCTACATCTGTAATGGATACTTCTTCTTTGTCAAAAACAGAGAAGCAGCAAGCTTATGTGCAAAAAACTTTGACTAAAGCGATGCAAGAGGTGAAATTAGCAAAACTTGAAGGAAAGGAACTTCAAAATATTGATGATTTTATCAACGAAATGAGAGAGGGTTGATATAATGGAAGTTACAATAACTATTGGTCCAGAGTTTAAACGCGAGTTTAAGCGTTTGTCTAAGAAGTACCATTCTTTATTGGATGATCTTGAGTTATGGAAAAAGATATTATAAATAATCCTTTTCTGGGAGATGATCTCGGATCCGGTATCCGAAAAGTTAGAATGGCCATTGCTTCAAAAGGTAAAGGAAAGAGTGGGGGTGCTCGTATATTGACTTTGAATTTATTACTTGATACTGAAAGTATGGAAATCACTTTATTGACAATTTATGACAAAGGTGAGATTTCCAATGTGAAGGATGATTTTATTAAATATCTGATTTCCAATTTATAATTGCTTTTTGTACTATATAATCAAAAAATGAACGGAAAAACTAATGTTTTTGAAAAAGATATTGTATTTTTGTAGCCAAATTAACAAATAACTAAAACATATAATGAAGAAACAAACGAAATGGCTACTCGCTGGTATGATGATGCTGGCGATGTCCGCAAATGTGAAAGCCCAGACTTTCGAGGTAGATCTGAGTAAGCAAAATCCTAAAAGTTACGCAGTGGAAGTGCCTGATGGCAACTACAAGGTGACGGTCGTCCTCGGCTCCAAGAAAAAGGCTGCCAAGACGGTGGTGCGTGCTGAAGCCAGAAGACTCATGGTGGATGAAATCTCTACCAAGAAGGGTAAATTCCAGACTGTCCAGTTTATCGTCAACAAGCGTTCACCAAAGATATCTGATAAGATGAACGTACGTATCAAACCTCGTGAGGTGGGCACACCTGACTGGGATGACAAGCTGACTCTTGACTTCTATGGTGCTGCTCCTGCTGTAAAACAGGTGAAGATAGAGCGTGACACGACTGCCACAACCATCTTCCTCTGTGGTAACTCAACCGTAGTGGATCAGGTTCATGAACCATACGCCAGTTGGGGACAGATGATTCCACGCTGGTTTGGTCCGGAAGTCGCTATTTCCAATCATGCAGAGAGCGGATTGACAGCCGGATCCTTCTTAGCTTCCAACCGTCTGGAGAAAGTATTGGCCATGATGAAGAAGGGCGACTATGTGATTTGTGAGTTCGGACACAACGACCAGAAAGAGAAGACTCCAGGAAGTGGAGCCTGGTATAATTTCTCCTACAATCTGAAGCAATATATAGATAAGGTACGCGCTAAGAGTGGAAACATCATCTTTGTGACTCCTACCCAGCGCCGTTTCTTTGACAAAGCTACCCGCAGCAAAATACAGGAAACGCATGGCGACTATCCTGATGCCATGAGAGCTGTGGCAAAAAGAGAGGGTGTGCCTGTCATCGAACTGCATGATATGACCCGTACATTCTTCGAGACATTGGGCTATGAGAACAGTAAGAAATCGCTGGTTCACTATCCAGCCAACACTTATCCTAATCAGCCGAAGGCATTAGAGGATAATACCCACTTCAATCCATACGGAGCCTATGAGGTGGCCAAGATGGTGGTGATGGGAATGAAGCAGCTCCATCTGCCATTCCTGAAATATCTCCGTCCAGACTGGCAGGATTTCAATCCAGCCCAGCCTGATGACTTCAATAAGTTCCTCTGGTATCCATCCACAGACCTGGATGTTACCAAGCCAGATGGAAATTAAAGATATTCATAACTAAGAGAAAGTTTTGCTCCGTACTTCGGAACGGAACTTTCTTTTTAGGTATGATAAACTATCATTTATAGTTTTAATAATTTCTTTTTAGCTTCTTTCGCCAGTTTGTACTGTGCATCATTTTTTGACAATTTTCAACTTATCATCATAATGAAAGCATTTACTTATATTAAACAAGGTGTATTTGGCTTCACCGAAAAGGAGAAACCTATCCTGATAGATGAACACGATGCCATCGTGAGAGTAACTATGAGCAGTATTTGTACCAGCGATCTGCATATCAAGCATGGTTCTGTTCCTCGTGCCGTTCCCGGAATTACTGTGGGACATGAAATGGTGGGTGTCGTAGATGAAGTAGGGGAGAAGGTAACTCATGTGAAACCGGGCGATAGAGTAACTGTGAATGTGGAAACATACTGCGGGGAATGCTTCTACTGCCAACATGGATATGTGAACAATTGTACTTCTCCTCATGGCGGTTGGGCTTTGGGCTGTCGTATCGACGGCGGGCAGACCGAATATGTAAGGGTTCCTTATGCCACCACGGGCTTAAACAGGATTCCTGACAATGTAAGTGATGAGCAGGCACTCTTTGTTGGTGATATCCTTGCCACAGGTTTCTGGGCAACAAGGATTTCTGAAATCAAGGAAGAAGATACAGTTTTGATTATCGGAGCAGGACCTACGGGAGTCTGCTGTTTGCTTTGCACGTTGTTGAAGAATCCGCAGAAAATCATCGTTTGCGAGAAGTCTGAAGCCAGAAGAGCTTTTATCAAGGAGCATTATCCGCAGGTTTTGGTGGTAGAACCGGAGGATTGCGAGGCTTTTGTCAAGGAACAGAGCTTGCACGGTGGTGCGGATGTGGTGATGGAGGTAGCAGGCGGTCCTGATACTTTCCAGTTGGCATGGCAATGTGCCCGTCCTAATGCGATAGTTACCATTGTGGCGATGTACGATAAACCTCAGCTCTTACCTCTCCCAGATATGTATGGCAAAAATCTCATCTTCAAGACTGGCGGTGTAGATGGTTGTGATTGCGAGGAAATCCTGCATCTGATATCTCAGGGCAGGATAGACACCACTCCTCTCATTACCCACCATTTCCCTCTTTCTAAAATCGAAGAAGCCTACGATATCTTTGAAAACAGAAAGGATGGAGTCATTAAAATAGCGATATATCCGGATAAGGAATAAAGGCATGAATGAAATTATTAACGCAAATACCGATTTGCTGCCTGATGGTTATGCAGAATGGCGCAAAGACATAGAGCATCTTATAGAGGTAGCAAAACTACGTACCGCAATTAATGTCAATGCTGACACATTGGCGTTATATTGGACTTAGGGCAAACGAATTTTAGCACAGCAGAGATAATTAGGCTGGGGAGCAAATATCATATCAAAATTATCTGTTGATTTATCCCAAAAGTTCCCTAATGATAGAGGATACTCTTTGAGTAATCTCAAAAGTATGAGACGTTTCGCTGAAGCGTATCCAGATTTTCCATTTTTGCAAGTGCCGCTTGCAAAAATGGAAAATATTCCAATTGGTCAAGTGGCACTTGACCAATTTAAAGAAGATGACAAAGGCTTTGTGCAAGTGGAACTTGCACAAATTACTTGGTATCATCACATTTCGCTTCTATCGAAAGTAAAAGACATTGCCGAACGAGCTTATTACATCACAGAAACTGCGCAGAATGGATGGAGTCGTGATGTGATGCTTATGCAGATAGCAAATGGGTATATCCATGCTAAAGGGCATGCAATCAATAACTTTGAGCAAACCTTGCCACCTCTTCAGTCCGATTTGGCGAAGTATATTTTTAAAGACCCATACAATTTTAGTTTTTTGGGCACAGTGGCACTCCAAAATGAGCTTGACATTGAGAAAACATTGACAAGCAAGATTACAGACTTTCTCCTTGAAATGGGACGTGGCTTTGCATACATTGGCAGGCAATACCACATTTCGGTAGATGGTGATGACTACTATATCGACTTGCTGATGTACCACCTCAAACTGCATTGCTATGTTGTTGTGGAGTTAAAAGCCGTGGAGTTCAAACCAGAGTTTGTTAGCAAGCTGAACTTTTATATTTCTGCTGTTGATGACATTGTAAAATCTCCAGAAGACAAACCTACAATTGGTTTGCTTCTCTGCCGAACTAAGAGTAACAAGAAAGCCGAGTTTTCGCTTCGTGGCATAACCCAACCTATGGGTATTGCGCAATATGAAACAGAAAAGCTCTTTGCTGATGTTGCATCGGCATTACCACAGATTGAGGAAATAGAGGAAAAACTTGAAGACTTGGATAATAAGTAAAAGCAGGCATTTAGAGGACATCTTTGATGAGGGGAAACTGGATAAGGACGTGGTTGTTTCCAAAATGGAAATAACCACCCTGCATGGTGTAATCTGGCTTTGTTAAAAAAAAATAAATGAATTGTTAGGAATAAAATTAAAAGGATTCTATGAAACTGAAAAAATATAAATTGAGAAAGCTTTGCTTGCCAAACCAAATTGGCAAATATGGCATACCTGCCCCAGCAATAGCATATTCGAATGGCAAGATACGATATTTGCGAATAAGTGACATATCGGAAGAAGGTACACTTGTCAATACTGACAAAAAATCAGTAGAAAGTGATGACATTGAGCAATATATATTGGAAGAGAATGATATAGTTTTTGCAAGAACGGGCAATTCTACAGGAAGAGCGTATCTCTATGATAAGCGAGATGGTGTTATGGCTTATGCTGGTTTCTTGATAAAATATCAACTTGACGAGCATAAGGTAAATCCAATTTACCTACGTTACTTTACGCTAAGTACTTTCTACAAACAATGGGTTGCGAATTTGTCAGTAGGTAGTACGCGTGGTAATATTTCTGCTCAAACGTTTGCTGATTGTCCTATAGTGTTGCCACCAAGACACCAACAAGATGTCTTAGTGGAAACCCTATCTAATATAGATGCAAAAATCAAACTTAATCGTCAGATAAATGATAATTTACCGGCAAGAACAGATATACCAATACTTAATTTACAAAACCTACATTATACGGCAAACACTATAAAGATAAGTATTACCTTTAGTTAAAATCCAAGTAATATTTAGCTAAAAATACCATTTCTCATCATATTATAAAATAAAAATTTTTTTTGCATAAAAGTACATAATAAAATAAATTAGTAACTACTCAGCACCCCCATTGAAAACTTGTCGTTACTAAAGCATAAACTTGAATAAAAAAGCCTCGAAATACGAGAGCGGCTTCGATAGTCAATGAAGCCTATTTCATAGAGCAATGAAAGCAGCTTCGTAAGCTGTTGAAGCCTATTGCTCTTTGGCAAGAACCCGAAGAGATTCTTTGTGTCTTGCGATTTCCGTATCGGTCGTTTCCGCAATGACGAGAGCGACTTGATCACACAGGACGTTGTAGAAGGTAATATCCTGCAAATGGTAAACCATATCATTGAATTGTTGCGTTCCAAGTACCTTTTGTCTCCTATTCACTACGAAGGGATAACACGTATAGAGCAATTGGAAATACCCGAGGATGTGTTGCGTGAGGCTATTTGCAATTCGGTTTTATGTAAATGTTTACATAAGATGGCGTATGTAAAGTCTTTCATTATGTAAAGTCTGTTGTCATTCATATATAAT
>CAMBBY010000075.1 GCA_945863825.1 uncultured Prevotella sp.
ATGTATTGGTGATGACCGCCACGCCTATCCCGAGAACCTTGGCGATGACTATCTATGGCGATCTCGACGTGAGTGTGATAGACGAACTACCGCCAGGTAGAAAACCCATCCAGACTTTGCATAAGTTTGACAACCAGTTGACCAGCCTCTACCAGAGCATCCGCCGTCAGATCAATATGGGCAGACAGGTTTATATCGTCTTCCCGCTGATCAAGGAGAGCGAAAAGAGCGACCTCAAGAACTTAGAGGAAGGATTTGAAACGCTGAAGGAAGCCTTCCCGGAGTTCTGCCTCAGCAAGGTACACGGACAGATGAAACCGGCAGAGAAGGAAGAAGAAATGGAGCATTTCGTGAAGGGCGAGACGCAGATATTGGTAGCCACCACCGTGATAGAAGTGGGTGTGAATGTGCCCAATGCCTCCGTGATGGTTATCCTCGATGCACAGCGCTTCGGACTTGCCCAACTCCACCAGCTCAGAGGCAGAGTGGGACGAGGTTGCGACCAGAGTTACTGCATCCTCGTCACCAGCTATAAGTTGTCGGAGGAAACCCGCAAACGCATTGATATCATGTGTGATACGAACGATGGATTCCGCATCGCCGAAGCCGATCTCAAGTTCAGAGGACCGGGCGATTTGGAAGGAACCCAACAGAGCGGAATGGCTTTCGACCTGAAGATAGCCAATATTGCAAGAGACGGACAGATTGTACAGTTGGCACGCACAGAAGCACAGACTATCATCGATGCCGACCCACATTGCAACCTGCCTCAGAATGCCCTGCTCTGGAACCGACTGAAAGAAATGAAGAAAACCCATATCAATTGGGCTGCAATCAGTTAGGGAAACCATGACCTGGATTAAAAAAGAGGATTAAAAACAGAACTTTCGCATATCAGGAAGTTAAAGGAGTTAAGACGTATGTCTTGCTGCTTAAAAAACTACGCCAAAAAGACTGTTGTCTTAACTCCTCAGCGACCGTAGGGAGCGATAACTCCTTTAACTTCATTAACTTCTGAACTTGCGAAACTTGAATTAAAAAGAGAATAACTGAGAAAGAAATCAGAGATAAAAAGGAATCAAGAGATGAAGGAGAAAAACAATATAGAAGAAGGCTTTCTTTTTGATGCAGAAGAAATCGGAAAGCAGAAAACGGACGCACAGACATCAGAAGGCACAGAGTCCACAGATGCTCCACGTCGCAGAGGAAGAAAGCGCTCCATGGGGACGGAAGACAGACCGCCCCTCACGCCAGAACAGATGAGAGAACTTCTGGAAGGCATCACGGAGATAGAGACAGCTACAGGCATCCGATACATCCGTATCCACCTCACAGCCAAGATGTTGATAGGCATCCGGGAAAGTTCCGGCAAGGAGTTCACCATCAATCTCGGTGAACTGTATCAGGCCTATCAGAAATGCCTCCGCTTTACAAGTCCGGAAGTCAAGCGAATCATCTTTATGGGTCACTCTCCAGCCGTCACCCTGCTGCGAATGCTGAAAGAAAAAGCACAGAATTTATCGTGAAAAAACGATAAAGGTTTCATGAGGGAATGAAACAGGCTTCATAAAGGAATGAAAGAGGCTTCATGAGGAAACGAAAGTAATTTCAATAGAAAATGCAAATACTTTCATAAGAAATCTGCATAATTTTGCAAAAACGAAATACTGCAAAATTGATTTAAATCAAAAAGCGCTTCTTCTTAAGAAAAGTTAAACATCAACTTTTCGCGTTAAATATCCCCTTATTCGTGTTAATGGCCTTGGCAGACTGGAATATTTTTCATATATTTGCAAAGTCTATTTAACAAAGTCACACACATAAGGGGGTTTTACTTAGGTGTTTTGTAGTGGAATTTCATTTATGATTTCATTTCAATGGTGACAAACCTAAAAAGAATATTAATTAAAAAGTATGAGTTTAAAAAAGAAAATAAAGAAGATTTCCGTAGTGGCATTGTTGGCGTTAACAACCGTGCCGTCATTTGGTCAAGACTTGCTTGCCCGTCAAGCACCAGTTGACCATCGCATGAAGTCGATAGACACATTAGCAGTATCTCATTATCGAATGATGGAAGATAGAGAGAATCCTTCAGCAGAGCTGTATCAGGATTTCTCCAACAAGTATGCTCACCGCCGGACTGCGCTTCCTGAGCACTTCCGTATCGACCTCCGTCATTTCTGCATGCCAACTCCAAGTCGCGTTGTCACAAGTAACTTCGGTTACCGTGCAAGCTTTGGCCGCCAACATAAAGGTATGGACATCAAGGTTTATATTGGCGACACAATCCGCGCTGCCTTCTCAGGCAAAGTTCGCATCGTAAGATATGAAGGTGGTGGTTATGGTAAGTACATCGTAATCCGTCACAATAATGGTTTGGAGACCATCTACGGTCACCTTTCTAAGCAGCTCGTTTCTGAGAACGAGGAGGTAAGAGCAGGCGATGTGATTGGTTTGGGAGGTAATACAGGTCGTAGTACCGGTTCTCACCTTCACTTCGAGACTCGTCTTTGCGGTGTAGCCCTCAACCCTGCGTTGATGTTCGATTTCCGCAATCAGGACGTTACAGGCGATTTCTACGATTTCCGTCGCGACTCTTACGAGCGTGAGTCAGCAGATGCCAATGCAGCTCGTGGCAAGATTGGTAATGGTGGTTACACCCGTGAGCAGGTTAATGGTGGCGAAGTGGGCAGATACAATGCCAACGCTGGTGGCGAGAAGCTTTACCACAAGGTTAAGTATGGTGAGACTCTGAATTCCATTGCCGAGAAGCGTGGTGTAACAGTAGATCAGATTTGCCGCCTCAACGGTTACAAGAAGGATAAGAAGCTGACTCCAGGCCAGATTATCCGCTACTCTTAATCTTAGGGCTTTTACACCAATACTTTTTCAATAACAACCATAAAGCAGGAATCTCTGGGAGGAGGTTCCTGCTTTTTTCTTATATAAACTCTGTTATATTTACCTTACCTTTCAGGTAAAAGGCATATTAGTAATTTCGTGGTTGTTGTCTAATAAAAGTTTTACTTACTGATGCTAAGAAATGCTTAGTTAGACATACAGATTTCCAAGAAAACATTTGGAGATATCAATAAAAAGGAGTATTTTTGCATCAACAAATCCCACCACGCCTATCTACGATGCGTATCATGATGGGAGGACGCTTTTTATATATAAAGGAGGCAATATATGACTACAAAAGAGAAACTTCAAGATTTGGTAAAAAGATACCAATACGCTAAAGATAAAGGACAACTCCAAAATGCTTCAGAAGCAACTATAAGAACATGGATAGATGAATTATTATCTGTGTTCGGATGGAATGTGCAAAATACTCACCAAGTCTTGACAGAACATTCTCTTGGCAAGGAAGAAAAAGAGAAACTGAATCAAATTGGTTCAACTAACACACGACCAGATTATACTCTTGTCAATGGTAATGTTATGTTGGCTTTTGTTGATGCTAAAAAAAATACCATAGACATAAAGAATGCTAATGATGTAGCCTTTCAAATACGTTCTTATGGTTGGTCTATTGGCGCACCATTCTCTATCGTAACAAACTTTGAGACTCTTGCTGTTTACGATTGTTCTCAAATGCCAAAAATCGAAGATTATGCCAATATTTCAAGAATCTGTTTCTTAAAATATGATGAATTTATTGATAAATATGAGATTCTTGACTGCTTTCTGTCAAGAACAAATGTCATAGCAGGAAATCTGAAATTTGTTACAAAAAAGGCAAACAACCTCGACGAAACTTTCTCTAAAATGTTAGGGGACATTCGCAAGAAACTTGCCAAAGCCATTCTTAAAGACAACAACGTAGAAGATATTAAAGCACTCAGTTTTTATGTGCAGACCATCATCAACCGTATTTTGTTCATAAGAGTTTGCGAATCTCGAGGATTAGAAAAGGATGAATTGCTGAAAGATTTTGCACAAAATGATTTTTGGGCAAAATTCAAGACATGTTCCTACATAGAGTTTTATGACAGGTATGACGGCCCGATGTTTAGAAGAATTACAGAGTTACAAAATCTGAACATTGCAAACGATGTATTTGCTGATTTCATCAACTGTCTGTATTATCCATCTCCATATCAGTTCAACGTGATTCCTCTGAAAACATTGAGTGATATTTACGACTTATATCTCAGCTATCAGCTTACCATGAAAGATGGAGAGGTGGCAGATGAATTGAAGGCAGAATTCAAGAAGAGCAATGGTGCTGTTACGACTCCGTCAAAATTAGTTGGTCAGGTACTTCAATCAACCATGCCAGACTCATATATGAGCAATCATACGGCTTCCCAACTTCTGAAGTTGAAAATTATAGATATAGCTTGCGGCAGTGGCGTATTCCTTGTTGGGGTATATGATTATCTTGTAAAAAACATAGAGAAAAAGATTCTTGAAGGAGATAATTTTCCACAGGAATATTATACCATCTTAGATAATAAAGTCATCTTGACCATTGAGGGAAGGAAGGCCATCATCAACAATTGTATCTTCGGAGTTGATATCAACCCTGAAGCTGTTGAGGTGACCAAACTATCGCTTTCCTTAAAGTTGATAGACAACTATCAGCCAAAGGATTTTGATACTGTTGGACTTCTTGGTTCTCAAATATTATGTGGCATTGGTACAAATATCAAATGTGGTAATTCGCTCGTAGGAGGAGATCTCAAATCTGTATGCCCATCTATCATTAATGATTTTCCTCAAATTCAAGCCACAAATGCGTTTGATTGGGCAACAAATTTTCTGGAGGTATTTGCCAATGGCGGCTTCGACTTTGTTGTTGGCAATCCGCCGTATGTGGAAGTCAAAAATTACAATGTAGGCTTACCATGTATGGCCTCATATATCAAAACGGTTTATCAATCCTGCAAGAATGGGAAAACAGACCTGGCTATTCCTTTTATAGAGAAAGGAATTGGTATCTTGAATGATAAAGGTCGATTAGGATATATCATACAAAAGCGATTCTTCAAGGATCAATATGGGAAAAGCGTGCGTAAATATTTAACCGACACGAGCCGATACTTACTCAATGGCATTTACGACTATGAGGAGAACGATTTGTTTGCTGGCAGAACTACATACGTAGCCATCATTGTATGCGATAAGAACCCAGCCAACAACAAAGATGTCTGGTACATCAATTCTGCTGATTCAACCAAGAGTCAACTACTATCCTCAGAAACATTAAGTGAGACACCTTGGAATTTCGAGAGTGCCCACCTAAATGCGTTGCGAATGAGGCTATCCAAGGATTTGGGTACTTTACAGGATGTTTGCCATGTAAAAGTTGGAGTACAAGTATTGTGGAATGATGCCTTTCAAATCGTAGCAGAAAAGATAGTAAATGGCTTCATTTATGGTCACTCAAAGATAGACAAGAACATCGTTGTAGAGTATGATGCCTGCAAGCCTCTACTATGCAATGAGCAATTTGCCCCTTTGACTAAACGTAAATATCAAACATTTGCTTTATTCCCATACGAAGTATCTGATAATGGAGAAGTTACAGAATTGAGTCTCAGCGAATTTACAGTCTTATATCCCAAGGCAGGGGCATATCTTGCAAATCACAAGAAACTAATCTGTGAGAATGTACAGACCTTGCCAGAAAAGAACAATTCGTATAACAAAAGAGAGCATTGGCATCTGTTTACACGTGCAAACAACCATGGTGCCATTTACCAGAAATTATGTGTACCTATGACTGCACAATACCCACAAGCAGCGGTAGTATTAGACAAACACATATATTGTGACAATGCGAATATGTTCTTCATTCAAATAGACGATGTAAATGAGACAAAGCTGTATGCCCTGGCAGGTATCATCAATTCCACGATATTCAGTACATTTGCCCGTGCCATCGCCAACCCGCAAAGGGGAGGGTACTTCAAGTTTAACAAACAATTTTTAGACCCAGTACCTGTTCCAGCGAAGGCTTTCTTGACATGCAACAAAAACATCAAGAGACTCGCAAACATAGCGAAACGGATAGAGCAAATTAACGAACAAATCAAGATGAGTGTCGGAGGACAAACTTCAGGTTTAGAACTATCACTCAAAGACCTTTGGAAAGAGCTGGACGAGCTATGTATGAAGCTATATGGCATCAAGAACCCAGAAGACAAGGCATTGTTAAATTCCGTAGTACGAAAAGACAGAAACCCTTATGGACAAGAAAGTTAATTCACTTATCAAAAAATATTCAGACAACGAACTATCACTCAACAAGCTCGTTGTCTCAGCTTTTGTGCATTGCAATAGCCTCACGGTCAAAGAAGGCTATCTTGCTTCATATATAGCAGAAAAGAAAGATGGTCTTGATGAAGACATCTCTATATTAAGCAGCGAATGTTCTGTAGAAGATGTTATCAACATCTTTGAACTTGCTATTCCTAAAGAAGAAAAAACAGCAAATGGTGCAGTATATACTCCTGTCTCTTATACACATCTCCGAGCCCACGAGACTAAGGCGAATCT
>CAMBBY010000076.1 GCA_945863825.1 uncultured Prevotella sp.
GCATGCTCTTGCAGGAGTCTTCCTACTGGCTCTATATCGCCCTCTATTTCGTGTTCACGGGGGTGTTTATCTATGCGCTTATCCGCCTGCGCCGCTACTTCGATGGACTCTTCCTTCTACCTAAGGACAATATGCACCTGGTGCAGGTGGGAGCACGTTTCCTCATTTCCCTGGCTCTGGTAGGTGCCTGCCTTTTCGGCATCCGTGGCAGAATGGGCTATAACCCTATCAAGGTGAGCCAGGCTTACTATTGCGAGGATTCCTTCCTCAACCAGCTCGGCATCAACCCGGCATTCAATCTCCTTACTTCGGCGCTCGACGCTATGCGCAAGGAGAACAAGGAGTTGCATCTCATGCCATACGCTGAGTCTATTACGAATACCCGCCAGTGGCTGGGTATTACGGGAAAGGTGGATAGCACGAATATTCTGAAACGTGAGGTGGTGAACGATTCCCTGAAGATGAAGAAGAATCATCCTAATGTGGTGGTGATACTGATGGAGTCGATGTCGGCAAACCTGCTGGGCACTTTCGGCAATCAGCAGCCGCTCACCCCAACGCTCGATTCGCTCTATCATCATTCTCTGGCGTTCACCCACTTTTATAGTGCCGGCATCCATACCAACCATGGCATGACGGCTACGCTCTACAGTTTCCCAGCCCTTATGTTCCGCAACCTGATGAAGGGAACGGTAACTCCGCGCCGCAAGGGTATCGCCACGGTGTTGAAGCAGTATGGCTACGAGAACATGTTTTTCATGACTCACGAGGCACAGTATGACAATATGAAGGCTTTCTTCCAGACCAATGGCTACGATGACATCTTCTCTCAGGAGAACTATCCTAAGAGCGAGGTGGTGAACAGCTTTGGTGTGAGCGACCATTTCGAGATGGGCTATGCCCTCAACACCATCAACCAGAAGGCGAAGACGGGCAAGCCTTTCATGGCTACCATCCTCACCGTGAGCAATCATCCGCCATATATCATTCCTGATTTCTTCAAGCCGAAGACCAAGGAGAAGGAAACGCAGATAGTGGAGTATGCCGACTGGGCGATAGGCGATTTCCTGAAGAAGGCAAGCCGGGAGCCTTGGTATAAGAACACGATATTCGTGATTCTGGCAGACCATGGCAAGCTGGTGGGTAAGAGCGAGGGCGAGTTGCCGCAGTCGTACAACCACATTCCGCTCATCATCTTCGGTCCTGGTGTTCCGCAGCAACAGTATGCCGGTTTGGGTATGCAGGTAGATGTAATGCCTACGCTTTTCGGCTTGATGAATCTGAATTATGAGTACGAGGGCTTCGGTGTGGATCTGCTGAAGCAGCAGCGCCCGATGGTGTTCTATTCGGCAGACAACCAGATTGTAGCAAGAGACCATCAGCGTTGCTTCGTCTATAATCCGTCGATGAACCGCAGTTTCTGCTATGATGTGTTGCCGAATGGCAATCTGAAGGAAACCAAGCTGGAGTCTAAGTTCCAGGATTTGAAGAACTATGTCTTCTCGAATATCCAGGCAGCGGAGTATATTGAGCGACATCAGCAATAAAAAAACGATATTATCAGAAACAGTAATCCCCCACCACGCTTTGGCTGCGTGATGGGGGATTAACTGTTTATATAGTTTTTCTATTCTTCAGGGACTTGAAGTTTATTCTCTGCAAAGTTACAAAATTATACCCAAAGGTATTATACCCTAGGGTATAATTTATGAAACTATATTTTTATCGGACGAAGAATCGCTGTTTCTGCAAAAAAATAGCTTTAAACAACATTGTTTTAAACAACCTTGTTTAATTTGTTTTTTTTTGCTATCTTTGCAGAAGATTTGCTGCACTCGGCAATTTGAAAGCCAGCTTTCATTGCGCTCGTTTGCATTCTCTTTGCATAAGAAAAGCTGTATAGTATAAAATAAGGTAGTAATTATGAGAAAAAGTAAAGAAGCTCCGTTTGTGTTCGGTGTTCGTGTGGAGGGAGATTCCTTTACCGACCGTAGAGAGGAAACAGAACGCCTGAAGGCGAACTTTACGTATGGAGTGAATACGATATTGATTTCGCCTCGTCGTATGGGTAAGACTTCATTGGTGGATAAGGTGTGTTCGCTTGTAGAGAGCGAAGACATCAGGATAGCTCGTATAGATGCCTTTGGCTGTCGCTCTGAGAATGATTTTATCAATGCTTTTGCCACAGCTGTGGTTCGGGCTACTTCTTCAAAATGGGAAGAATGGATGGAGAATGCCAAGGTGTTCTTGAGCCGTTTCGTTCCGAAAATCAGTATCGGGCAAGATCCTTTGTCTGATTTTTCTTTGGCTTTGGAGTATAATGCAGGTAACAATACAACAGAAGAGGTTTTGAGACTTCCGGAAATGATAGCTCGGTCTAAAGGTTGTCATATCGTAGTCTGCATCGATGAATTTCAGCAGATAGGCGATTTCCCTGATTCATTGACCTTCCAGAAGAAGCTCCGTAGCGTATGGCAATTACAGAGCCATGTATCTTACTGCCTTTATGGAAGCAAGAAACACATGATGGAACAAATGTTCCAGAATGCCAGTTACCCATTTTATCGCTTTGGAGATTTCTTTTATCTGAACAAGATAAGCGAGAAAGACTGGGTGGAGTATATCTGTCAGCGTTTCGAATCTACCGGCAAGCATATCTCGGAAGAGTTGGCTCGTGAAATCTGTCAGGTAACAGACAGGTATTCTTCTTATGTACAGCAGTTGGCATGGTTTGTCTGGTTGCGAGTACAGGATGATTCTGTAGCTACAGAAGAGGACTTGAAATATGGAATAGACCGGTTGCTGGATGCTTGCGAGCCCTTGTTTATCCAGCAGACTGAAGACCTTTCTGCCTATCAGATGAATTTTCTGCATGCCATTATCAATGGAGTACATACAGGTTTCACGCAGACAGCGATATTGGAAACCTATCGCCTAGGTACTGCCGCCAATGTAACTCGTCTTAAGAAGTCCTTGATGGTGAAAGATCTGATTACGATTCCTGCTCCTAAGCATCTGGAAATGAGTGACCCCATCTTGGCGTTGTGGCTCAAGAGAAGAGTTTGGAAGGAATCATAAAGAAAAAATCTCTTCAGCAAAAGTATATGAAAATCAAAGATATACTTGGGATGCTGAAGGGATTTTATGATGAATTACTTGAACATAGCCAATGCTTTCTCTATGATTGGTGCCATGTCGTAATACTTATATTCGGCAAGGCGACCACCAAAGATGACATCCTTTTCCTGATCAGCCAGGTTCTTATATTGAGCGTATAGTTCGGAATTCTCCTTATCATTTACTGGATAATAAGGCTCCATTCCATCCTTCCATTCTGTAGAATATTCCTTGGAAATGATGGTCTTAGGACAATTGTAAACCTCTGCACCAAACATTTCAAAGTGCTTGTGCTCTATCACTCGGGTATATGGCACTTCGCGCTCTGTATAGTTAACTACGGCATTTCCCTGATAATTAGGACAGTCGATGGTTTCCTGCTCAAAACGGACGGTGCGATAGTTGAGCTTACCAAACTGATAGTTGTAGAACTCATCTATCTTGCCTGTGAAAACCAGCTTAGAGGCAAGTCCTTTCCAATAATCTTTCAGCACCCCCTTGTTGCCGTTTGGGAGTTCTATCTCGTCTTTAAAGAAGTCAACTGATACCTTTGTATCTGCTCCCTCAAGTAAGCCATCGATGAGTTTGTTGTATCCCCCCATAGGGATTCCCTGATACTTGTCGTTGAAATAATTGTTGTCGAAGACGAGTCGTACTGGCAGGCGCTTGATGATGAAGGCAGGCAGGTCGGTACACTTACGCCCCCATTGCTTCTCGGTATAACCTTTGATGAGTCGCTCGTAGATATCTTTACCGATGAGTACCTGTGCCTGTTCCTCCAGATTGCGCGGCTCGCTTACGCCGTCAGCCTTCATTTTGGCTACAGCTTCCGCCTTCTGTTCATCTATTTTGGCTTGTGCTTCTTCAGGAGTGGTAACGCCCCACATCTGATAGAAGGTGTTCATATTGAAAGGCAGGTTGTAGAGCTTGCCTTTGTAGTTTGCCACAGGCGAGTTGGTGTAGCGGTTGAACTCAACGATGGCGTTGACGAAATCCCACACCTCCTTATTGGATGTATGGAAGATATGCGCACCATATTTATGCACATTGATGCCCTCAATATTCTCGCAATAGATATTTCCGCCCAGATGTGGTCGCTTATCTATTACCAGACAAGTTTTGCCTTGTTTATGGGCAAGGTGGGTGAATGTGGCTCCGAAGAGACCGGAACCAACGATGAGATAATCATACTTCTTCATACTTGCTAATCATTTAAATTTTTCTGAAAGGGTGCGTAATTGCATACCAATTTAACATACAGTTTAGCGAAAAGCGTGTATTGAATATTTGCCAAATACGGAAATAGTATTTCTTCATATACTTATTTCTTATTCCATATTTCTTGCAATAATTCATTATTTCTGTGATGTTAGAATATTCTTCTTTTGATATGTATTGATGGTATCTTAGACTTTGCATAAAAAGAATAGCAGCCTCGTCAATATATCGAAGTTGATTGAGTTTGATAGCAGAAGTAATACTTTCTTGTTTTTGTGTGTCAAGATATTCAAACATCAATTTGAGTACTTTTATGATATGATTAAAATTCTTCTTCAGAGCGATAGCATTAGTACTATTGCCTTCTCTGCCTACGAGATAATTATATAAATATATGTCATATACTATGAGGTCTTTGATAGAACTTAATGGTATGAGGCAATATAATAAATCGGTATAACAGATTCCTGTTGGAAGAACCAGATTAACTTTATGTAGAATACTGGTCTTGTAGGTCATGCTATGCATGTTGAATTCTACTTTTTTTGAGTAATCTGTAATCACAAAGTTTTTAGCCTCATACTGTTTTCCGTATTCAATTTTGGAAATAGGGAACTTTTTTGTTTTTTCTTTTCCGTTTTTATCGATTATTATTTCTGTTCTGAGAGTGACTACAAGATCAGCATCGCAAGTTTCCAGTTTCTCTATAAATGCATCCAAAGCATCAGATTCGAAGAAATCATCGGCATCGAGAATACGAAAATATTTTCCGCGTGCAAGTGTCAATCCCTTATTTATACATGAACCATAATGCGCATTTTCTTTATCAACAACAATAATATTCTGTGGAAATTGTTGTTGGTATTCGTGGGCAATAGCAGAAGTGTCGTCTTTGCTGCCATCATTGACAACAATGATTTCAATTTTGTCTAAGTGTTGTGCGGCAACAAGTTTTTTTAAGTTATTGCCAATATATTCCTCCATGTTGTAGGATGGAATTATGATAGACAATAAAAGCGGAGATGTATTCATTATTTCTGTTTATTTTAAATCGTTGTTTTTTTTATTTAATCCTTTCTTGCATCTTGTTCTTTTCATATCCTCAAAAAAGTGGCGTTTGTTCTCGTTACAAATGCTATCTCTTTCATGATAGAGATGATACTCAATGGCTTGGAATTTTGCATATTTGCGTTTTAGACCAATGTTGAAAAGACGGTTGAAAAGATCGAAATCCTCATATCCATAACCTATTAATTCTTGGTCGAAGCCATTTACTTTGTGTAAATCTTCAAACCACATAGCCATATTAGCTCCTCTTCCATAAATGCGTCGCTTGTGGTATAGATTCTTTGTCCAAAAAGTAAGGAATGGTAGCCATAAGGCATTCTCTTTTCGTCTTACGCCTTTGGTGTAAAACGAGATGTTAATCTTCTTTTCTTTGATAAGTTTCAGGGTAAGTTTATCTTTTAAAGAAGCTCTACTGCCTATAACAAAATAACCCTTTTCAGCTAAGCGCTCATGGTCTGCAATAAAGTGACGCTCCATGATGATATCGCCATCTATGAAGACAATATACTCTCCATGAGCCATGCGGAGAGCATTGTTTCTTGACTCTGCCAGGCGAAATCCTTTATCCTCTTGCCATGCATGGAGAAGAGGACACGGGAATTTTGTGGCGAAGTCTTTTATGAGTTTTCTCGTACTTTCTTTAGAACCATCGTCTGCAATTATAACTTCGTCAGGAATACGTGTCTGAACTTTTACGCTCATAAGGCTTAAGCGTAAAGCCTCCGGGCGATTATACGTGGATATAATTAGTGAAATCTTCATCGTTTTACTTTTTTGAAAGATTTTTGCATCTGTATAGCTTTATCATAAACTGTAATAACTTGCCGTTTGGATTTGAGCGCCAATGCTTAATATACTTGTATAAGAAGAGTGGACTACTCATGAAAATATGATTGGAACGTTCATATACTTCCGGGCATGCAATCTTCAGTTTTTTATCTAATTCTGTGAGTATCCTTAGATCTGGTTGCTGACACTTCAATAAATAGAATTTATATATATATCTTATTCTTTTAAATAATTTCTCTATCAGCATATCTTT
>CAMBBY010000077.1 GCA_945863825.1 uncultured Prevotella sp.
CTTGCGTCTTATATCCAATATAAGATATAACAAGTGTGGAACCAGGAGCACATTCGACATGGAAGTTACCATCAAAGTCGGTAACAGTACCAGTCTTTGTTCCTTTCACCATGACAGATGCACCAATGACGGTTTCACCTGTGGCATCTTTGACGATACCATTTACATTAACCTGCTGTGCACTTGCAATAGTACAAACAGTACAGAGCGCAGAGCTCATCAGTAATTTTGAAAGATTGTTCATGTTCATTTAACGTTTTAAGTTTCAAAATCGTTGTTGTTATGATTTCTGCCGCAAAGTTAAGTAACGAATCGTTATCAGGGTAAAAATAATCGTTCCTACAGTAATAATTATGTTACATGAAACAATATTTGCATTTTTTGTCAAGATTTTAACGACACCAGAAACAGAAGCAGACACAGATAGCTTCGTTGGCTAACGCAAGTACTTGAATTGGCTAACGCAAGTACTTGCGATGACCAATGAAGCCTGTTTCAATAGGCAAAGAAACGACTCATAGAAAAAACAGCGTTAAAAAATCATTGCATCAAATACAAGAATTCGTCCAACATAACATAAGCAATAGAGGATAAACGAAAAGCATGGGGGCTTCTGCAATGATTCAAAACATTTTTTCACCCAAACGGCACATATATCAAATATTTCCATTATCTTTGCAGAAAGAATAAAAAAGAAAGGAATCATTCATCATGGAGCAATCTAAAAGAGTACCATACGGAGTATCTAATTTCGTCGATATTATCGAGCGAAACCAGTATTATGTCGATAAGACTATGTATCTGCCTTTGCTGGAAAAAGAGGCAGATGCCCTCTTCTTTATACGTCCTCGAAGATTCGGCAAGAGTTTGCTGATAAGCATGATGCGTGCTTATTACGACATCAGCATGACAGAAAGGTTCCAAGAACTTTTTGGCAACCTTTGGATTGGCTCCCATCCTACCCCACAGCAGGGCAAGTACCAAGTACTATACCTTGACTTCTCGAAGATAGGAGGCGGCATCAAGCTATTGGAAGACCGATTCAATGACTATTGCGGTCAGTGCGTGGATTTCTTTGTAGATACCCTTTACAAGGACTACTATACCCCAGAGGCTATCGCCAAGATAAAAGGCATCAACTATGCTTCGGGCAAATTGAACGCCCTCGCAATGGAGGCTCAGAAGAATGGTTATCAACTATTCCTCATCGTGGATGAATACGACAACTTCACCAACGTGGTGCTCAACGAGCACGGGGAGGATATGTATTGGGCATTGACCCATGCCAGTGGCTTTTATCGTGAGATTTTCAAGGTATTCAAGGGCATGTTTGCCCGTATCTTCATGACTGGTGTAAGCCTTGTAACGCTCGATGACTTGACCAGTGGTTTCAACATCGGCTGGCATATCTCCACCAAGGCACCTTTCAACCAGATGCTTGGTTTCTCCACAGAAGATGTGAGAGACCTATTCACTTACTACAAGAATTCAGGCGACTTACCAGCCGATACAGATGTAGAAGCTATTATCGAGGACATGAAACCTTGGTACGACAACTATTGTTTTTCAGAGGAGGCATTGAGAACCCAAAGCAAGGTATTCAACTGCGACATGGTACTATACTATCTCCGCAACTATATGGAGACTGGGGAAGCTCCACGCCAGATGATTGACCCTAACACCAAGACCGACTACAACAAGATGAAGAAGCTCCTCCAGCTCGACAAGTTGGACGGAGACCGAAAGGGTGTCATCCTGACCATTGCGGAAAAAGGAGAAATTGTAGGAAACATCGAGGAATCATTCCCGGCAAAGGCATTGACAAATCCTGAAATATTCATCAGTTTGTTGTTCTACTATGGCATGTTGACCATCAAGGATACTTTTGGAGACCAACTGATTTTGGGCATTCCTAATAATAATGTACGCAAACAATATTATAATTATCTGTTGGAGCAGTATCAAGAGGAGAAATACATCAATACCTCAAACCTCAAGACCATGTTTACCTATATGGCTTTTGAGGGCAAGTGGAAGGAATGCTTGGAGTATATGGCAAAAGCATACGCCGAAGTATCATCTGTTAGGGATGGTATCGAGGCTGAGCGCAACTTGCAAGGTTTCTTCATGGCATATTTCAGCCTCAACAATTATTACTATACTGCTCCAGAGTTGGAATTGAACCATGGTTATTGCGATTTCTTCCTCCTGCCAAACTTGACCCACTACCCTACGAAGCATAGTTATATCATCGAGCTAAAGGTATTGTCTAAGAAAGAATTCGATACTCTAACAGAAGATGGCAAGATGACCAAGGGAGCGAAGCAATGGCTTGATGCCGAGGAACAAATCAAGCGATATGCCAAAGCACCAAGAGTTGAGGCATTACGCCAAGGCACGACACTCCATAAGATTATCATGCAGTTCAAGGGATGGGAACTGGCGAGAATTGACGAAGTAAATGAAATATAAACACATAGAGAATGAATTCATGCCAAACTACGCATTATATTGCCAGTTTGCATAACAATGACTGAGCGAAAGATCATACATATCGACATGGATGCCTTCTTTGCTGCGGTAGAGCAAAGAGACAATCCGGAACTTCGGGGCAAACCGGTAGCGGTAGGCTTCGATGGTCCTCGTGGTGTAGTTTCCACAGCCAGCTATGAGGCACGACAATGGGGCGTTCATTCTGCGCAGTCCATCGCCCAGGCCAAGCTGCGTTGCCCCAACCTCATGATCGTAGCCTGCCGACATGAACATTATTCAGAAATTTCGCAGCAGATACACCAGATTTTCCAGGAATACACAGACCTCATCGAGCCCATCTCCATTGACGAAGCATTTCTGGACGTTACTCATAATAAAAAAGGAATAAAACTGGCTGTAGATATTGCCAAAGAAATCAAAACCCGTATCAAGGAAGCAACCGGACTCACCGCCTCGGCTGGCATCAGCTACTGCAAGTTTCTCGCCAAAGTGGCTTCTGATTACCGTAAACCTGATGGTATCTGCACCATTCATCCCGACAAGGCGCTCGATTTCATCGCCCAGCTACCAGTAGAGGATTTCTGGGGCGTGGGCAAGAAAACCTTGCAAAAGATGCACTTCATGGGTATCTTCAACGGAGCTGACCTACGGAAAGTATCCGAGGAACATCTGGTTGAAGTGTTCGGAAAAGCCGGTCATATCTTCTATGACTTTGCCCGTGGGATAGACAACAGACCAGTGATCACAAGCAGAGTGAGGAAGTCTGTGGGATGCGAACAGACTTTTCTGGAAGATATCTATAAAAAAACGGCAATCATCATAGAACTCTATCATTCAGTACTTGAACTCCAGGAGCGGATTTCCAAGAGTGGGTTTGAGGGTAGGACATTAACTTTAAAGGTAAAGTTTTCCGACTTCACCCAGATTACCCGCAGTATTTCACAAGAGAAAATTCTGAAGGAAAAAGGAGAAATACTCCCACTTGCCAAGCGATTGCTCCAACAAGTGGATTACTCCGCCAGCCGCCCTATCCGCCTTCTCGGCTTATCTGTAAGCAATGCCACTTCAGAAGAAGCAAAGAAAGAGGACAGGGAAAACAGTAGCCAAGGACCAGAATACCGGGAACTGGAACTGGAGTTTGAAGATTGGGAATAAAGACTTTACTTATTCCCTACTTCTCCTGGCAACATACCATATTCTTCCTTAAAGCACTTCGTAAAGTAAGAAGGTGCAGAAAAACCGACATCATAGGCGACCTCTGAAACACTCATACTACGGCTTTCAAGTAGTCGTTTAGCCTTGGCAAGACGAGCCTTGCGAAGCAAATCTACTACAGAAGAACCCGTCATTGCTTTCACCTTACGATAGAGCTGCACACGGCTCAAGCCGATTCCTTTGCCGATATCCTCTACGCCAAACTCACTGTCTGAAAGATTCTTCTGGATAATAGCATGAAGTTGCTTGAGGAACTGCTTGTCTCTATCTTCCAACTGGTTCATAGCTACTTCCTGTTCTGCTGTCTGAGAAGTCTGATTGAAAAGGTTCTCAAAATGACTCTTCAGTAATCTTCGCTGCTTGAGAAGGTTTTCTATACGGGACAAAAGAACCTTGCCATGGAATGGTTTGGTAATGTAAGAATCAGCACCATACTCATAACCTTGGGCACGATGCTCATCCAGATTTTTAGCAGTGAGCACAATGACAGGAATATGAGAAGTGACGGTCTGGGTCTTCAACTGCCTTGTAAATTCCAAACCATTCATCACAGGCATCATGACATCACAGATTACCAAATCAGGAACTTCCTTCCGGGCGATTTCCAAACCTTCCTTACCATCGGAAGCCTCAAAGATATAAAACTTATCCTGCAAAAGCGTGCGAATATATTGACGAATGTCATTATTATCATCAATCACCAATAAAGAAGGTTTGTTTCCTTGCTCATCCAACAACTTCTGGAGTTTTCCATTTTGTTTATTTCCATCGTCGATATACAGCAGATCAGACTCATTAATCGTCATTTTACCTACTGATAATGAAGCACTTTCAGAGTTATCCACAATTTCCTCATCATTGTGGATAACCTGTGCATCACCTATCTGTTTACAAGGAATAACTACTATAAAATTGCTACCCTGATTCGTTTTGCTCTCCACCCATGCCTTGCCATGATGTAACTCCACAAACGACTTGACAAGGGCCAATCCGATACCCGTTCCACTGGCAGCACCTTTGGCCTGAAAGAAACGTTCAAACACCTTTTCAGCTTCTTCATGAGAAATTCCCATGCCCGTATCACGCACATCGATACGGAAAAAATCCTTATAAGAATTAATGGTCTCGGCAGATAAACCTTTAACCTGATGGGGATCAACCATTTTTAAAGATACAAAAATATCGCCTCCAGCAGGAGTATATTTCAAGGCGTTGCTTAAGAGATTGAATACTACACGAGCAATTTTCTCTTTATCAGCCACTATCTTTCCCTGTCTCTTAAATTCTTCTACATCCAGATGAAGCATGATATGCTTACGTTCTGCTGCCAGCAGGAAATCATTTGTCCAAAGCGTCAACGCCTTTACAAGGTCAAAACGATAAAGTTCCAAATCCATCTTTCCATTCTGAATCTTGCGGAAATCAAGAATACTTCCTACTAACTGCTGAAGTGCCAAGGCATTACGCTGTACCATCTTCAGCAAATCTCTTGCTTTCCCCTTGATACTATTATCCTCCAAAAGCATCTCTACCGGATCTGCTATCAAAGTAAGCGGCGTGCGAAGTTCATGACTGATGTTGGTAAAGAATACCAAGCGGGAATTAGTTAATTCCATAACTTCATCATTCAAGCGCTTTAGCTCATCATTTTTCTGTCCCAATTCGCCATTAACCCTTTTCAGTTCATCGTTCGTATTTGCCAGTTTTTCGTTCAACTTTACTTTAACAACATAACCTCTGAATATCAGCGCTGCACCAGCAATACAGATAAAAAGGAACAGGCATAAGCCTATCAGCATGACTTGCTGAGAATTATAGTCAGCAAGATACTGATCGACTTGCTTGTGCAAAGTTTTCAGATTCCGTGCCTGACGCTCAGCATCTCTTGCTTCCATCAAAGTAAGCTCTGCATTAGCCTTGGTGATGATGGAAGTACTCAAGAAATTATCGCGTTTGTAAGGTTGGTGCTTTAATATCTTCATTGCTAAGGCAATAACCTCATCGCCCTTAGTAGGATAAAGATAGGATGCATCAAACACTCCATCACGCACGAGTTCCAGGCCCCCACCCTCGGTTGCCATACCATCCACACCGGTATATTTATAATTGCGGTTTACGCCCATCTGCTTAGCAGTCACGTATGCCCCCCAAGCCAAGCGGTCGTTATGAGCAAAGACGAAATCAAAATCCTGCGTCTTTTTCAGTATTTTCTTCATTGCACGAATACCGCTTTCCTCCTTCCAATCTCCACCAGCAGAAGCTACTACTTGAACATCCGGATAGGATTTAAGCGCATCCATAAAACCACGATGACGCTCCAAGGCAGGGGAAGATCCTTCAAGTCCGCAAATCTCAACAACACGTCCCTTACCCTGCAGTTGCTGAGCTATATATTTGCCCATAGAGTTACCTATCTTATAATTGTCACAACCTATGAAAGCTGTATATTTATCAGTATTGGACATACGGTCATACAAAATCACAGGGATTCCCTTGTCATAGGCACGCTCAACAGCCTTGGAAATGGCACTCATCTGATTAGGAGAAATAATCAGCAAATCTACACCTTCATCTACAAACTGGTTGACCTGCTTGTTCTGCAACACATTATCATCATTCGAAGAAGCAAGTTTCACAATAATAGCTGTCTCTTATACACATCTGACGCTGCCGACGATACTCCTTGTGTA
>CAMBBY010000078.1 GCA_945863825.1 uncultured Prevotella sp.
ATTGGTGAATAGTGAGGTAAGGATGAATGATCTTTTTGAAAAAGCAAACACATAAAGTGTCTTTTTTAGCAGACTATGGCAAAAAAAGTTCCATTTTATAAAGCGAAAAAGGTGGATTTGCACTCTACAAATCCACCTTTTTCGCTTTATAAATAGAGCTAATGTGCTCTTAATTCTTATTTTCCTAATCCAGAAATCACCTTACAGAATACTTAACAGTCCACTGTTACAGGATTCCAAACAGTCGCAAGACATCATTCAGATTCGCCACTACCAGCAGCAGAATCAAGATACCGAAACCGACAAACTCGGCACGCTCCATGAACTTATCGCCTGGCTTGCGACCGGTAATAATCTCATACAACAGGAAGAAGACATGACCACCATCCAATGCAGGAATCGGAAGGATATTCATAAACGCCAGGATGATGCTCAGGAAGGCTGTCATCATCCAGAACGCATGCCAATCCCACATGGATGGGAACAGACTGCCCAATGCGCCGAAACCGCCTAAGCTCTTGGCACCCTCCTTGGAGAAGACATACTTCATATCGCCTACATAACCTGCCAAGACATTCCAACCATACTTGATGCCGGCTGGGAAACTCTCGAAGAATCCATAACTGATATGGGTTGGCTGATAGTCCATCATCACAGGATGATTGTAGAAACCTAACTTCACACCTTCGTCTGTGGACTCAAACTGTACTGCCAGGTTGAGGGTATCTGCTGCAGAATTCTTACCAACGCCTGCACGCAATACTGTCAGGGTGCCTGTAAGAGCCTTCAAACTGTCTTTAGGAGTCTGCGCTACGGAAAGCACATCCTCCACTCTGCCCAACTCCTCGGTCAACTCATTATAGGAATCCACCTTCTTGCCGTTGACGCTCAGGATGCGGTCGCCCTTCTTCAGACCAACCTTGGCTGCAGGAGAATCCTGCATCACGCTATCAATCTGCAACGGAACGAAGACCTCTACAAAACGAGGACTTTCCTTGATCATGTCGAGCATATTCAGGTCGCCTGGAGTCTGGATGCTCACCTTCTTACCGTTGCGCAATACATCTACACGTTGCGCCTTGGAGAGGTCACGGAACAGGTCGCCATCATAGGTCTTGAACTCGCCCAAGTCTGTAGATAAGAGAATATCATGGTCCTGGAAACCTAATTTCTTGGCTTCGGTATTGAACTTCATACCCAGTTTCATGTCCTTGGTAGCCACATAGGTATCGCCCCAATGGAACATCACCATGGAATAGATGAAAAGAGCCAAGACGAAATTGACCAGCACACCACCTATCATGATGAGGAGACGCTGCCAGGCCGGTTTGCTACGGAACTCATAAGGCTGTTCCGGCTGCTTCATCTGTTCAGTATCGAAACTCTCGTCGATCATACCCGAAATCTTACAATAGCCACCCAATGGCAACCAGCCCATTCCGTAAGTAGTATCTGAATTCTTTGGCTTGAACTCAAAGAGGTGGAACCATGGGTCGAAGAAAAGATAGAACTTCTCAACTCTTACACCGAAGAGTTTGGAGAAGAAGAAGTGTCCGCCCTCATGGAGCAGCACCAAGATGGAAAGCGAGAGCATCAGCTGCAACGCTTTGATCAAAAATACTTCCATTAATTATTGATTATTCTGATTATTGATTATACCTTATTATATATGATGCATCAGTTCGGTGGCGATGCGGCGAGCCTCGGCATCGGTCTGCAGATAGACATCGAGGTCGGGCTGACTGTCGAAGGTGGCTTTCTCCATCACCTCTTCGATGATGTCTGCCATCTGCAGGAATCCACATTCGCCACGACGGAAGCCTGCATTGACGATTTCATTGGCTGCATTGACGATGCAGGACATATTGCCGCCCTTGCGGATGGCGTCAAAGCAGAGTTGCAGACACTTGAACTTCTTATAGTCTGGTTCGAAGAACTGCAAATCCTGTGTCTTGAAAAGGTCGAGACGCTCACCCTTCAAAGGCAGGCGCTGAGGGAAGGAGAAGGCATACTGGATAGGCAGGCGCATATCCGGCACGCCCAACTGGGCTTTGACGGCTCCGTCCATAAACTGTACGGCACTATGTACCACGCTCTGCGGATGGATGAGCACCTGTATCTTGTCAGCAGGTACGCCGAAAAGCCACTTCGCTTCAGTCACCTCAAATCCCTTGTTCATGAGGGAAGCGGAGTCGATGGTTATCTTGGCGCCCATATCCCAGGTAGGATGCTTGAGGGCATCGGCTGCCGTCACCTTCTCCAACTGCTCGTGGGTGAAATTGCGGAAAGGTCCGCCCGAACAGGTAAGGAGTATCTTGTCGATCTCGTTCTGATCCTCGCCCACCAAGCTCTGGAAGATAGCGCTATGTTCGCTATCCACCGGGAGGATAGGCGCATGATACTGCTGAGCCAACTGGCAGATGAGTTCACCTGCCACAACGAGGGTTTCCTTATTGGCCAGACAGATTTTCTTGCGGGCCTTGATGGCATGGATGGTTGGTTCCAGTCCGGAGAAGCCCACCATAGAGGCAAGCACCATGTCGATAGGATCAGCCTCCACGATGTCACAGAGAGCCTGTGCACCTGCATAGACCTTGATGTCCGGTTCGTCGCGGAGCAGATCCTGCAGTTCCTCATAAAGTCTCTCATCGGCGATGACGACGGCAGCAGGATGAAACTTGTGCGCCTGGGCAGCCAGTTCCTTCACACGATGGTTGGCAGTGAGGCAATAGACCTCGTAAAGGTCGCTATGCTGTTCGATGACATCCAGCGCCTGTGTGCCGATGCTTCCCGTAGAACCGAGAATACATATCTGTTGTTTTTTCATTACTCTTGAAATTAGAACTTCAGAAGAGTAAAGCCATTGAATTCTTCACTCTTCACTTAAATTACAGTTCCAGCAATCCTTCCGGAATCGCCATTCTGATTTCTTTCTTCTCTGCATTCACTTCCTCGATGAGGTCGTTGCTGGCAGGAATCAGCACTTCCTCTCCCTCTGGGGTAGTCACCTCGAAGAGGAGATTGATAGTGGAATCATCCACATGATCGATGGTGCCCACCACCTTGCCGGTAGGAATATCCACCAGTTGGAAACCGATGATTTCAGCCCAGCTCATGTGTTCACCATCGCTATCGGAAAGATGGCGTGGGAAATAAACCTCACAGCCCGTATAGTTGCGAGCCTGTTCCTGCGTATCAATATCCTCAAACTTCACCAATACGTTTTCATCATTCTTAAAGCGGTATTCCTCCATATAGAAAGGAACGAGGATGCCATTGATGTCGAGCACGAGATACTCCGCATCCACACGGTCGAAAACATCATCTGTGATGGCGAAGGTGATTTCTCCCTTCACGCCGTGAGGCTTTCCGAGCTTACCTATCTTATATACGTCGTCACGTCTTATCATACTTTACTTTGAATTTTGAACTTTATGATTAGTAAAGCAAATGAATTCTTCACTCTTCGTTCTTCACTCTTCACTTACCTAATCGCAGACACGGGTAATCTTGGCACCCAATGCGTTGAGACGGTTTTCGATGTCCTCATATCCGCGGTCTATCTGTGCGATATTAGCGATACGGCTGGTTCCGTTGGCGCTCATGGCAGCTATCAGCAGGGCGATTCCGGCACGGATATCCGGACTCGTCATTCTGCCTGCACGGAGCGTGAGCTTATGGTCGTGACCTACCACCACGGCACGATGAGGGTCGCAAAGGATGATCTGCGCACCCATGTCGATGAGTTTATCCACAAAGAAGAGACGGCTCTCGAACATCTTCTGATGGAAGAGGACGCTACCGCGAGCCTGGGTAGCCACTACCAGCAGGACGGAGAGAAGGTCTGGAGTCAAGCCTGGCCAAGGAGCATCCGAGAGAGTCATGATGGTGCCGTCGATGAAGGAATCGATGACATAATGCTTCTGTTCAGGAATGAAGAGGTCGTCGCCCTCTACCTTGATTTTCACACCTAAGCGGCGGAAGGCATCAGGAATGATTCCCAAATTCTTGACCGATACGTCCTTGATGCGGACACCAGCGCCACACATGGCAGCCATTCCGATGAAGGAACCCACCTCGATCATATCCGGCAGAATGGTATGTTCGGCTCCATGCAGACTCTCCACGCCCACGATGGTGAGGAGATTGCTGGCGATACCGCTGATGCGTGCTCCCATCGCATTGAGCAGATGGCAGAGCTGCTGGATATAGGGTTCGCAGGCTGCATTATAGATGGTGGTAGTACCCTTGGCGAGCACGGAAGCCATGATGATATTGGCGGTACCCGTAACGGAAGCCTCATCGAGCAGCATATAGCAGCCCTTCAGCTGGTCGGCCTCTATCTGATAGACATTGCGCTCGTCATCATGCATAAACTTGGCTCCCAAATATTTGAAACCCAAGAAGTGAGTGTCGAGACGACGGCGACCAATCTTGTCGCCACCCGGCTTGGCAATCGTAGCCTTTCCGCAACGGCCCAAGAGCGGACCGATCATGAGCACGCTGCCACGAAGAGAGGAACATTTCTTCACAAACTCTATGCTGTCCAGATAGTCGAGATTGAGTTCATCGCTCTGGAAAGTATAGTCGTTGCGGCTGTTCCGTGTCACCTTGACTCCGATTTCTTTCAGCAACTTGATGAGATTGTTGACGTCGAGGATGTCCGGCACGTTCTTGATGCGCACAGGATCCTTAGTTAAAATCGTGGTACAGATGACCTCCAGGGCCTCATTCTTGGCACCTTGTGGAACAATCGTTCCCTTGAGCGGATGGCCGCCCTCTATGATGAATGACTCCATAAGCTACTTATTATTCCTTTTCTTGTTATTTTTCTGAGAACCATTATTATTTTTCTGAGAACCGTTGTTGTTCTTTTGAGAAGCATGATAGTTTTTCTGAGGAACATTACCTGTAGGCAACACGAATTTCTCAAACTTGAAGTTCTTCAGGTCAAGTTGAATCTTGCCGTCTGTGAAACGAGCCAGGTCGGCAGCCACCTTCTCCTCATCGCAGGAACCGTGGCTCCATTGCGCCAGGTCGCGTCTCATCTGATTGGCAGTCAGCTTCACCAGTTCTTCACGCTCCGCTCCCGGCTCCATGTTCTTCAGTTTGTCGAAGATTTCAAACATCATGGCTCCATAGTGGCGCACAGGGATTCTCGTCATCGGATAATCCATCGGATCGGGTTTTTTGGCAATATCCTCAGCCTGCTTCACGGCATAGGGATAGTCGATATCGAGCTTGAAACCGCTCATGATGGCGAGATGGTCCCAGAGTTTGCGATGATGGTCCTCGGCATCTGCACCATCAGGAAACATGTGGTCCATGATGGCGATAATAGACTCCGCACAATGCTGGCGCTCAGCACGGTCTTTGATGGCGACGGCATGATCGACCATATTCTGAATCTCCCTGCCATATTCCGGCAAGACCAACTTTTCGCGTTGGGTATTGTAATCTAATCCTTCTATATTCATTCTGATGATGATTGATGAATGTTCTTTTTTATATTATATGTGAGAAACCCACCGTTAGAGCAGATTCTTCTCTTAGAGCAGTTTCTTAGGCATCTTGGCCACAAAGTCCTTCAGATAGAAAGGAACGAAGTAAGCCACATCCTCAAACTTGCCTTCCACGAAGCGCTTCTCTGCCAGCGGAGCCATGTTCTTCGCTAATGGTTCGATGCCCTTCACGAGTCGGGCGTTCGGATGATTGATGACCTCCATACATTTCTCGGCTCCATTTCCGAAGAAATAGACAGTTCCACGATCGAGATACTCCTTGTAGGTATCTGCATCCACGATATCAGCCTGGATAGGGCGCACCTCCTTCAGGGCACGGTCCATCACCTTGGCATAGACTTCCATTCTGCGGGCATCAAGCATAGGAACGATAAGCGCATCTTCCTCAGTCGGATGCTCACCGAGCAATACAGGAACAGCCATCAGTTCGAGCGTAGGGATGGAGATGAGCTTCACATCACGGCCATAGCAGATTCCCTTCGCCATACTGACTCCGATGCGAAGACCGGTATAAGAACCTGGACCGCAACTTACCGCCACAGCCTCCAAAGGAATACCATGGGCATCTATGAAACTAAGAGCCTCATCTACGTAAACACCTAACTTAACTGCATGGTTAGGACCGCTGTGATCTTCCTTGTTGAAAATCACCTGTCCATTATCACTAATTGCCACTGAGCACACATCGGTACTCGTCTCAATATTCAATATACAAGACATAATTTAAAAATATATTCTTAAATAAGGTGCAAATTTAATCATTTTCTCGCTTTTTTTTGTACTTTTGCAGAAATTTAACGTGAAAGATTATATGATACAGTCAATGACAGGCTTCGGAAAAGC
>CAMBBY010000079.1 GCA_945863825.1 uncultured Prevotella sp.
ATATATTTGAGGATATCTCTGTATGGCATGCTTATGTTCGTGGCTTTCGCTTGGGATGGAGCACATGGGGAGGAATCTTTGGCTTGGGATTTGTCTTGAGCCTGTTGTCGAATGTCGTTTCTTTTGTCTTTGTCATGCCTTGGGAGGTATGTGTCTTTGTCAAGACGCTATTCGTGCAGGATTATGCAGGTGAGGAAACATTTGTTGGTAGTGTTGCCTTTGTTATTCTCCAATATATCTTTGGCGTTGTCATGTGGATAGGCTCTTATTTGATTTACAACTTGTTTTTTATCAGTACGGGTTATCTCTATAGTCATGCCGCCGAGAAACTCGATGATATGTCTGTTGGTCAAGGTATTGACGATTTTGAGGAAATGGCAGACAAGAGTCAGGATGATGACGATCTATTCAAAGTCTAATCATTTTATACATTATTTATATTTGTTGTAGAGAGATATGTTTTCCAATCCTTCCGACACCTTGGTTATTGATACCGCCCGACTGCAAGTTTGGCGGCGGGATGACGATTACGCTTATGGTCGAGAGTTAGTGCCTTCCCAAGATAGCTTGATGGACTGGGTAGCGAAAAGGCTGAACGAATTTTTCGAGAATATCTTTGGCAGCAATTTCTATCAGGACCATCAAGACACTTTATGGATATGTATCGGATTGGCGGCATTGGGAGCTGTCTTGGCGTTCCTCTTGTGGAAGCATCCTGAGCTGTTCGCTCGTTCTGGACGAAGGAAACCGATGGAATACGAGGTTACGGAAGATACGATATATGGCATTGATTTCCCAAGTGAAATAGAAAAAGCTTTGGAAAATGAGAATTTCCGTGAGGCATTGCGATTGATGTATCTTCAGACATTGAAGTCTTTGAGTGACTATCACCAAATAGAGTGGCAACCTTTCAAGACTCCTACTCAATATACGTTTGAGTTCCGACAGGCCGACTTCAAGAGAATGACCAGTCTGTTTGTGCGAGTTCGCTATGGTGGCTTTGGTGCTGACAAGGACATGATTCGAGATATGCACAATCTGCAGGCAAGTGTGGATAACTTTGTAAAGAACTCAGGTAGAGATGGTTCTGCCGAACAAAATGGAGGAACTTTCAAGAAGGAAGGAGGTCGTGATGAAAAGTAGTCGTAATTTCCTTTTTGCCATGTTAGTCCTCTTTGTGCTGTTCTGTCTTTTGCAAGTCAATCTGCCCAAGAAGTTCGTATGGTCTCCTACCTTTAGCCATGTAGATAAGCAACCTTTGGGCTGTTTTGTCTTTGACAGTGTCTTGACCCAATCTTTGCCCAATGGCTATCACGTGACGAAAAAGACGTTTTTCCAACTTGATCAGGAGCATGCCAAGGAGAAAATCTCCGTGTTGATGGTCGTGAATCAGCAAGATTTGAAACAGTTGGATGTCAAGTACCTCTGCAATATCGCCCGCCGTGGAGGCAAGGTCATGGTGGTTGCTTCAAGTAGTTTTGATGATGGTCGGAATGCCGATACAGTAGTGGGGGATACTGTTGGTGGAGGACAAATGGAAGAAGTATCTGTATCCGACGATTCTCACGAAAATCCATTTGTGGATGAATTGGAACGTACCTTCAAGGTGAAAATAGAAGACGGAATGTACTTTTCATTGCGTGGCATCTTAAGCGGTCTCAGAGCGCATGACAATGATATGTACGATACCATTTATTGGAATAACCGGGAGACGATGTATGCTGTTCAGCCTTATAGAATGTTCTACAACATGGTAGGTGGAACCCTTTTCGTGGATTCCGTTCCAAAGGTGAAAAGACTGGCTTATACTTTGTCAACGGCAGGGTATGATTACAAATATGACTCTTTGTATGTTGGAGATTTCACTCGCTTTGACACCATTGTGGATAAAAAAGAAAGGATAGAGCGAATCGATACTTTCGCCATCAAGAAAGTACCTGCGGCGGTGTCTGTTCCGTATGGAAAGGGTGAGGTCATTTTTGTCTCTTCGCCATTGCTTTTCACCAACTATGGAATGTTGGAAGGCAACACATTTGTCTATATATTCCGATTGATGTCTTATCTGGCGGATTTGCCTGTGTATAGAACGGAGGCGTATGTCAAGACCGATGCCATGCTTGTGGCGGAGCAATCTCCATTCCGGGAGTTCATCAAGCGCCCACCATTGCGATGGGCTCTTTATCTTGCGCTGTTGGGTGTCGTTCTCTTTATGATATTTACCGCTCGTCGTAGGCAACGGGTCATCCCTATCATGTCGAAGCCTGCCAATCGGTCTTTGGAGTTTATCCAACTCATTGGAACACTCTACTATCAACGTAAGGATCATGTGGATTTGGTCAGGAAAAAGTTTAAACTCTTCGCAGAGGAATTGAGAAAAACGGCTGGTGTGGACATATCTGATGTGAATACTGATGACCGTGAATATCTGCTCCTTGCAGAGAAAACAGGTATGAACTGCGATAGATTGAAGAAGGTGATTCGACAAATTCGCTTGGTCCTACATTCGGAGGGCAATATCTCAGTTGAAGAAATGCGGAGTTTGATAGATGCTATGGATACTATAGTTAGGCACGCTAAGAATGGTTAGCGTAGGATAAGAAAAGTAAGTCTTTTATTTAAAATCATAGGAAACAATGGAAGAACAAAGATTGGATTTGACTCTTTTTTCAGAAAAGATAGAGTGTCTTCGTGAAGAAATATCCAAGGTGATAGTAGGACAGGACAAGGCGGTGGATCTGGTCTTGACTTGCCTCTTGGCTAATGGTCATGTGCTCTTGGAGGGTGTGCCTGGAGTTGCCAAAACCCTTTTGGCGCGATTGATGGCCCGGTTGGTAGATGCCAAGTTTAGTCGTGTACAGTTTACTCCCGACTTGATGCCGAGTGATGTGTTGGGTACAAATATTTTCAATGTCAAGAATCAGGAGTTTGAGTTCCATGAAGGTCCTGTGTTTGCTGATATTGTATTGGTAGATGAAATCAACCGTGCACCAGCAAAGACTCAGGCTGCTCTTTTTGAGGTGATGGAAGAACGTCAGGTCAGCATAGATGGCTGTACCCACAAGATGGGTGACCTTTATACCATCCTTGCTACCCAGAATCCTGTGGAACAAGAAGGAACTTATCGCTTACCCGAAGCGCAGCTCGACAGATTTCTCATGAAAGTAACGATGGGTTATCCTACGGCTGATGAAGAACTGGAAATATTGAAGCGCCATGAACATCAAGCTGATTTGGTGAAACTGACTGATATCCAACCTGTGTTGACAAAGAAAGAATTGCTCCAGTTGCGCTCTTATATGCACCATGTCGTTGTTGATGAGAGCCTTCTGCGTTATATCACACAGATTGTTCAGCAGACCCGCACCACACGTGCCGTTTATCTGGGTGCTTCCCCTCGTGCCTCAGTTGCCATGTTGCATGCGAGCAAGGCATACGCTCTTTTGCAAGGTCGTGATTTTGTCACTCCAGAAGACATCAAGTTCGTAACACCATCTATCTTGCAGCATCGACTCATGCTTACGGCAGAAGCTGAGATGGAAGGCTATACGGCTTATAAGGTGGCACAACGGCTGATAGATAAGGTGGAGGTGCCGAAGTAAGTGAAGAGTGAAGAACGAAGAGTGAAGAATTCAATTGATTTAAGGTGTATTTAACGAAGAGATTTTATATAGTACTTGCCTTCTTGGTCTTGATGACGGGGGCTGGGTATGTTTTCCCCCTGCTATTTGATGTAGGGAGATGGATGTTCCTTGCCCTTGTTATTCTGGTTTTTGTAGAATTATTCCTGTTGTATCATGAGCGGGGAATGATGGCCCGTCGCACTTTATCGGAGCGATTTTCCAATGGCGACGACAATGAAGTGAACATCCGGGTGGAGAGTATCTATTCCTTTCCTGTTCGGTTGGAAATCATAGATGAGATTCCGCCAGTTTTCCAGCGCCGAGATGTTCTCTTTCGTTTGAAGTTGGCGATGGGAGAGGGAAAGAATATCAGGTATAAGCTACGTCCTACGGAGCGTGGAGTTTATTCCTTTGGGCATGTCCGTGTTTTCGCTTCCACACCGATAGGTTTGGTGCAGCGTCGGTTTACTCTGTGCCAGCCTTGTGATGTCAAGGTGTATCCTTCCTATCTGATGCTTACCCGTTATGAATTGTTGGCTATGAGCAACAACCTTGCGGAAATGGGTATCAAGAAAATACGGAAGGTGGGCAATCATACGGAATTCGAACAAATCAAGGATTACGTTTCGGGAGATGATTTCCGGTTGATCAACTGGCGAGCCACAGCCCGCACTTCCAGATTGATGGTGAATGTATATCAGGACGAGCGTTCTCAGCAGGTTTTCAATATCATTGATAAGGGTAGGGTGATGCAACAGGCTTTCCGGGGTATGACCTACCTTGATTATGCCATCAATGCCTCGCTGGTGCTTTCGTATATTGCGATGAGAAAGGAAGACAAGGCAGGTGTTGTAACGTTCAGCGACCATTTTGAGGATTTTGTTCCTGCCTCCCGTCGTACAGGGCACATGCAGAATATTCTTGAAATGCTTTATCGCCAGCAGACCCGCTTTGCCGAATCCGATTATTCAGCTTTGGTGGCAGAGGTCAACCAGCACATCACCAAGCGCTCACTCCTGATACTTTATACGAACTTTGCCAATCGCATCAGCATGGAGAGGCAGTTGCCTTATCTCCTTCAGCTCAACCGCCGTCATCGTCTTTTGGTGGTGTTCTTTGAGGATCATGAAGTGAAAGACTATCTTGCCACTCGTTCCGATAGTGATGAGGAATATTATCGTCATGTTGTTGCCGAGCAGTTTGCTTACGAGCAGCGTCTCATCGTTTCTTCGCTCAAGCAGCGTGGCATCTTGGCTTTGCTTACCACGCCCGAGGCTCTTTCGGTTGATGTACTTAATAAATATCTCGAAATCAAGACTCGTGAACTGTTGTGATCTTTTGTATGATATTTTCTTATCTTAGACAAATAGTTCTCTATCTTAGACAAAAAAGTTCTTGCTCCTATAAGGATTCTTCGTTCAACGTCTTTGAACCGCCGTTCAACGTCTTTGAACCGCCGTTCAGCGTCTTTGAACCGACATTTAACGTCTTTGAACAGAGATTTCTATTAGGTCCAAAAACATTTCTATTTAGTATAAGCAACAAAAAAGTGGTGAGAAAGTTTGGAATTCTCATCAAAAGACCTTACCTTTGTTCCCGATTTTAACTCCCAATTAAAATGAATGCCTTATGAATAGACAAAATCTATCTTCTGAAGCAAGGATCTCGTGCATTGGCAGCAGATAGGTAATATGATGAAAAAAATTAAAATTAAAAATAATGTCAACAGAACAAAAGAAAATTACAGACAGAAAGTATTTCGTACCTTTTGTATTAATCACGTCGCTCTTCTTCTTGTGGGGCTTCGCTCGTGCCATTCTGGATGTACTCAACAAGCATTTCCAGAATGCTCTGCATATTAGTATTACGCATTCTTCGCTGATTCAGGTAACCACTTATTTGGGTTATTTCCTGATGGCGATTCCGGCAGGTATTTTTATTAATCGGTATGGGTATCGCCGTGGAGTCGTATTCGGATTGATTCTTTTCGGAGCAGGTTCCTTGCTGTTCATTCCTGGCGCAGCGATGGGCAGTTTTTCTGCTTTTCTGCTATGTTTGTTTATCATCGGTTGTGGTCTTGTCTTTCTTGAGACGGCTGCCAATCCGTATGTTACAGAATTGGGTGCCAAGGAGACGGCAACGAGTCGTCTGAATCTTTCGCAGTCATTTAATGGTTTAGGAAGTCTTTTCGCTACATTTTGCGTTGGTCAGTTTCTGTTCAATAATACAGAAGAAGGCGGTAATGTTGTGGTACCTTATACCATATTGGGTATTCTCGTGCTATTGATAGCACTCGTCTTTTCGCGTGTTCATTTGCCAGAAATAAAGCATGAAGTAACTGCCGAGGATGAGGCTAAGGGTAGTAATATCGGCAAACTCTTTGCGCATCATGGTATGTTTGTCTTCGGTCTGTTGGCACTTTTATGCTATGAGATTGCAGAAATTTCCATCAATTCCTATTTCATCAATTTCGTAACAGGAATGCGCTGGATGGATGACCGTACTGCATCTCTGGTGCTGACTGTAGCTTTGGGATTCTTTATGGTGGGACGTTTCTTAGGCAGCTGGATTATGCGCCGGGTGGCTGCCACTACGATGTTGCTCATCTGTGCAGCTGGTAGTGTTGTCTGTATCGGTTTGGTACTTTGTGATTTAGGGGTTGTTTCCTTCTGTCTCTTATACACATCTGACGCTGCCGACGATACTCCTTGTGTA
>CAMBBY010000080.1 GCA_945863825.1 uncultured Prevotella sp.
ACCTATACCTATAATAGTCCGCTCAACTATCGTCATCCTATCACCTGGTCTACTACGGTGAGCGAAGCTGGTAATGTCTTGGCAACAGGTTATCTGATAGCAGGCAAAAAATGGAATGATAAGGATAAGCAGATGTTTAAAAATCCTTTTGCACAATTTCTTAAGTTAGAGACTGATTTCGTAAAATATTGGAAGTTGACGGAAAAATCCACGCTTGTTGGGCATTTGAATGCTGGTGTAGTCTGGAGTTATGGAAATACGGAAAAAGCTCCTTATTATGAGCAGTTCTATGTAGGAGGAGCCAATAGCATCCGAGCTTTCAATGTAAGAAGTATCGGACCGGGCAAATTTGCGCCTGCTAATAGTAAGTTCTCTTATATAGACCAGACGGGTGACATTAAGTTTGTTGCCAATCTGGAATATAGACCAAGAATTTGGGGTGATTTGTATGGTGCAATATTTCTGGATATGGGTAATGTCTGGAATATCCATGAAGAGGAGTATAGTGAAAATGGAAAATTTTATGCCCGAAACTTTTTTAAACAGATGGCTGTGGGTACGGGTGTTGGTGTCAGATATGACATGGGAATGTTTGTGATTCGTCTGGATTGGGGACTTGGATTGCATCTTCCTTACGAAACTGGCAAGAACGGATTTTATAATATTCACCGATTCAAAGATTCTCATAGTTTCCATTTTGCCGTGGGCTATCCTTTCTAGGAATGCCGGAATTTTAGAAATACCAGAATAAGTTTCTGTAGATATCGACAAAAGTTTCTATAAATGTCGAAGATTATTTTTGAACATCGCATTTAGAATGTTGTAGGCGTTTCTCGAAATACAGTAAAATGTTTTTCTGAATATAGTAAATTGTTCTTTGAATGCTATAAAACGACAGAATTTTTACTTTTATTTGATTTAAATCAAAAAAAAAGAGAAAATATAGTGGCACTCGCAAAATTTTTAGTACTTTTGCAGTCGGTATTAAACTATCAACTATTAATAAAATAAATATATGAAGCCAACACTATTGCTTTTAGCGGCAGGCATGGGTAGCCGCTACGGTGGTTTGAAACAGCTTGATGGTCTAGGTCCTAATGGTGAGACTATCATGGATTATAGCATTTATGATGCAATCCAGGCTGGTTTCGGTAAAATTGTTTTTGTAATCCGCAAGGATTTCGAGGATCAGTTCCGTGAGAAGATTCTTTCAAAATATGAAGGACATATTCCTGCAGAACTCTGTTTTCAGTCTTTGGATGCACTTCCTGAAGGCTTTTCTGTACCAGAAGGCCGTGAGAAGCCTTGGGGTACCAATCATGCCGTATTGATGGCTAAAGATGTTATCAACGAGCCTTTCTGTGTTATCAACTGTGATGATTTCTATAATCGTGATTGCTTTATGGTAATCGGCAAGTTCCTTTCTGAACTTCCAGAGGGTAGCAAGAATCGCTATGCAATGGTAGGTTTCCGTGTAGGCAATACTTTGAGCGACAATGGTACTGTTGCACGTGGTATTTGCTCTAAGGATGCAGATGAGAATCTGACTACTTGTGTAGAGCGTACAGAGATTATGCGTATTGATGGTAAGGTATCTTATAAGGACGAAGAAGGACAGTGGGTAGCTGTAGGTGACAATACTCCAGTTTCTATGAACGTATGGGGCTTTACTCCTGACTATTTCGAGCACAGTGAGGCTTATTTCAAAGAGTTCCTGAGCGATCCTAAGAATATGGAGAACAAGAAAGCTGAGTTCTTTATCCCGTTGATGGTCAACAAACTGATTAATGAAGGTACTTCTACAGTCAAGGTTTTGGATACTACAAGTAAGTGGTTTGGTGTAACATACTCAGCAGACCGCCAGAGCGTAGTTGAGAAGATTCAGAGTCTGATAGATGAGGGTGTTTATCCAAACAAACTTTTCTAATAAGTACTTTTGATAAGATAAATTCGTTTATCCTAATCTTTTTCAGTAAATATATTTCTTTCATGGAGATAAATATATTAAAAGAACAAGAAGCCGCTACCCTTCGAGAGATGATAGCGGCTTCTCATCGTATAGTAATATGCTGTCATAAGTCACCTGATGGTGATGCGATAGGTTCTTCCTTGGGTTGGTTTTATTATTTGCAGTCCTTGGGCAAGAATTCCACAATCTGTGTACCAGATATGATACCAGATGCCATAAGTTGGCTTCCTGGAACAGAAGAAATTATTCGCTATGATAAGCAACCGGAAGCAGTTAAAGCAGCCTTTACTAATGCAGATCTGGTTTTCTGTTTGGATTTCAATGGTGCCAGTCGTCTTGATGAGATGGAACCAGTTCTTACATCTTATCAGGGTAAGAAAGTGATGATAGACCATCATCTGGATCCTTTTATGTCTGTAGATTTACTTATTTCTCATCCTCATATGAGTAGTACGAGTGAATTGATATTCAGAATCGTTTGGCAACTTGATGGTTTTACTCAGATGGATAGCCAATGGGCTACATGCATTTACTGTGGCATGATGACAGACACTGGAGGTTTTGTTTATAATTCTAATGAACCCGTTATCTATCTTATTATCAGTGAACTGCTAACCAAGAACATAGATAAGGACAAAATTTACCGCAAGGTTTTCAATAATTATTCTACCAATTCTATCCGTTTCCGCGGGCATATCATGGATAAGAAACTGCGTGTTTTTGAAAATTTACATGCCTCTTATTATTGTGTTACTCGCAAGGAGATGGAGCAATATCATTTCATAAAAGGCGATTTGGAAGGATTGGTAAATGAACCGCTGCGTATTCGTGGCCTTAAATTCTCGATATCTTTGCGCGAAGACACAGAGGTAAAGAACCGCGTGCTGGTGAGTCTTCGTTCGGTAGACGATTTTCCTTGTAATGAGGTTGCAGCCAAGTTTTTCAATGGCGGAGGTCACCTTAATGCCTCAGGTGGTAAGTTGATGACTACGATAGAAGAGGCAGAACAGATAGCATGCAAGGCAATAGAGGCCTATGCTCATTTGTTGCAATAATAGCGATAATTATGTTAAGTATTGGATAAAGACTATCGTTTGGATGGTAATAAGTGATAAATAATAATAAAATCACCTATTATCTCTCGGTAGTCTGTTATCTTTTTTGTACCTTTGCCACTAAAATGAATATAATTTAGGTAATGAAGAAATTTTTATTTATAGTAATAGCCTTTGCGGCCCTATTCTCAATGGCTGCATGTAGCGATTCTGAGACATACGCAGATCAGCGAAATAGAGAGCGTGATTCTATCAATGCTTTCCTCCGTAATGAAAAAATTACGGTGATAAACGAGAAGCAGTTCAAGGAGCGTTGGGAAGCTAAGAAGATAAATCCTGCTATTGTTTTGACTGATACCTCTGCAGAAAAGAACGAATATGTACTCTTTGAGAGTAATGGTATCTATATGCAAATAGTAGAGCAGGGCTGCGGTGACTATATACAGCAAGGTAAATCAGAGGAAGTTTTGGTACGTTTTGATGAGTATAATGTCAATACGCGTGCCAATATATCAAATGAGTCTCTTTGTCTGAGCAATAATCTTCCGGCGTATTCATACTATATTGATAAATTGAAGGTAACGAATACTTCCGGTACATTTACAGGCATGCTTGTTGAGCCTAAGAAGAGCGTTTTTGGCTCGGCTTATAATTACAGTTCTTATACTGGTAGTTATAGCAGTACTATTCCTTCCGGGTGGCTTATTCCATTCAGTTGGGTAAAGATAGGTCGTGGAAATGCTGAGGGCGAGAAAATTGCTCATGTGCGTCTTCTGATTCCTCATACTTACGGTTCTACTCAGGCATCAGCTAATGTGAATGCCTATTTTTATGATATGACATTGCAGAAGGGGCGTTAAGGCCTTTCTGCATCATTATTTTCTATAGTATACGATAAAAATATTAAATAAGGTGTTTTATGACATTAATTAAGTCAATCTCTGGTATCCGTGGTACTATTGGCGGACCAGCAGGCGATACGTTGAATCCCCTCGATATCGTGAAATTTACTTCTGCTTACGCTACTTTCATTCGTCGTAGTGGTGCTTCTAAGAGTAATACAATCGTGGTAGGACGTGATGCGCGTATCTCAGGAGAGATGGTAAAGAATGTAGTTTGTGGTACTTTGATGGGTATGGGCTACGATGTGCTTAACATCGGTTTGGCTACTACTCCTACTACCGAACTTGCTGTTACTATGAGTGGTGCAGCCGGTGGTATCATCATCACCGCTTCTCATAATCCGCGTCAGTGGAATGCTCTTAAACTTCTTAACGAGAAGGGTGAGTTCTTGACTGCTGCTAATGGTAATGAGGTGTTGAGTATTGCAGAGAAGGAAGATTTTGAATATGCCGATGTAGATCATCTTGGAAAATATACTGAAGACAATTCTTACAACAAGCGTCACATTGATTCTGTACTTGCTCTGAAACTTGTGGACGTAGAGGCTATTAAGAATGCTCATTTCAAGGTTTGTGTAGATTCTATCAATTCAGTAGGTGGTATTATACTTCCTGAATTGCTGGATGCTCTTGGTGTAGAATATACCTTTTTGAATGGGGTTGCGAATGGCGACTTTGCTCACAATCCTGAGCCATTAGAGAAGAACCTTGGTGGTATCATGGATGAATTGAAGAAGGGTGGATACAATATGGGTATCGTTGTGGATCCTGATGTTGACCGACTGGCTTTCATCTGTGAGGATGGCAAGATGTTTGGCGAGGAATATACCTTGGTAAGCGTTGCAGATTATGTGTTGAGCAAAACTCCTGGCAATACAGTTAGCAACCTTTCTTCTACTCGTGCGCTTCGCGATGTAACGGAGAAGCATGGTGGCAAATATACAGCTGCGGCAGTAGGTGAGGTGAATGTTACTACCAAGATGAAGGATGTCAACGCTGTAATTGGTGGCGAAGGCAATGGAGGTGTTATCTATCCAGAGAGTCACTATGGTCGTGATGCCCTTGTTGGTATTGCTCTTTTCCTGAGTAGTCTGGCTCATAAGGGATGCAAGGTTAGTGAGCTTCGTGCTTCCTTCCCTAACTATTTTATCGCAAAGAATCGTATCGATCTTACTCCTTCTACTGATGTAGATGCTATACTTGTCAAGGTTAAGGAATTATATGGTAAGGAGCAGGATGTTACTGTAACTGATATTGATGGTGTAAAACTCGACTTCCCAGACAAGTGGGTACATCTCCGCAAGAGCAACACTGAGCCTATCATCCGTGTATATAGCGAGGCTTCCACCATGGAGGAGGCTGATGCGCTTGGCAAGAAACTTATGCAAGTAGTTTACGATATGCAGTAAATTTGCTTTATAAAAAAATGAACGGCTTGATTTCCCTATGGAGGGAGTTTAAGCCGTTTATTCTTTCATTTGTATATTATAAGTCTTTTAGTAATCTCCGAATGTAAAGTCCAATGTTGGTCTCATGTTCATCAATGCCGAGTTTCTTACGTATTTCACTGCTTATGTTATAATGGCGTTTTACTTGGATATATTCTCCAACCTCTTTGCCACGCAAACCAATAGCATATAGACAAAGATACTTGATTTCATCAGTATTGATTCCACGTTGCTCCATATATGAGATAAACTTAGGATGAGATGCTTTAAAGGCAAGCCTAGTAGAGTCCATAAACTCTTTCTTGTCATGATGGATAGACTCAATCCACTTAACGTAAGGTTTGGCATAGATGTCATTATTGGCTATCTCTTTAGCTAGTAAACTATTCAACATGTCAAGTCGGACATTTATGACATCATGAATAGGCTTAGACAATTCAGACTGCTCTCTTTTGTACTCTATCAAGTTGTCACGCTCACTTTCAAGTTGAGCAATTTCTAGTTTCAAATTGGCAGTCTCCAAAGTTTTCTTGTCACGCTCTAACTCAGCCTTTTCTTTCTCTTTGCATAAATTCTCTTTGGCAAGTCTTAAGTTTTGATTTTCTTTTTCTGTCATCAGGCGCATAGTCTTGTTAATATGCTCTCGGTAATATAGCCATCCTACAAACAATAGCATTCCAAATAAACCACATAGGCTACCCCATATAATTCTATCTCGATTTTGAATGTCTTTTAGTCTTTTCATTTCAAGTTGGTGCTTTTGGTCAGCAAAAAACAAATTTTGTGAAAGCAAATTAGACATATATTCTTCATGCATTGCCGTATAGTCTTCCAGTGCTCTCAAAGCATTTTTGAAGTCACCTTTCTGCTTAAAAATATCGAGTTTTATCGGGTCACTTGCAAAAGCGTGTGGATAGCATAGCACAATAAAAGCAAGCAGGTG
>CAMBBY010000081.1 GCA_945863825.1 uncultured Prevotella sp.
GATTCGCCTTAGTCTCGTGGGCTCGGAGATGTGTATAAGAGACAGATATATTGCACAATCTCACGAGGAGTATAGAAAGAACCCGTCTGCTTACGAGCCGAAGTCTGTGTCTCCGGATTATAAGCAGCCAACAAATTCTCGAATGCCTTTCCCAGCAACTCAGGATCGAGACTCACCTCCTGGTCGTAAGGCGTATTCTCCTCTACCGTAAAGCAATAATGACGCAAGATGTCGATGATGCCCTGCGCTGACACATTCTTCTTTTTCTTGTCACCATACCATTTTGACAAGTCGATGCTCGCACCTACCTCATCACCAAAGAACAGATAATCAGGAAGAAACAATTGCGACAACGACCTTTCATTCTCAGAGAAACCATCATAGTATATTCTGTTGATCTTGTCATCCAAGCACTCAAACAAGCCACCATTCAGGAAAGGCACGTTGCTATTGGCAAGGCGCAAGAACTCCTCTGCACCACCAGGCATAAAGTCGCCTTCATAGCGCATCAGATTGTTCACATTAAAATCCCAGTTCTTGCCACCCTTTACAACCTTGGCACGGAAACGACGATTGTTTGCCTCATCCTTGCCCTCAGCTACAATCGGACGATTGAGCATGGCAAAGAAGAGGTTCTGCAATATCAACCTGTAATATTTACTTTTCTCCGTATCGTACAGAAGACTCTTGCGGTCGTGTGGGTCGAAGTTCTCTATAAAATGCTCCCGAATGTAATTCTCATCAAAGAATTCATTTGGAATCAAATGCTTCTGCTTCAAGAACCAGACGAAAATCAAACGGGTAATCAATCGGATGCAAGCCTCATGATTGAATCTCTCGTCATCCTCATTGGTACACAAGGCATTAGGAAAACGAGCCACCTGCACCGCCCAAGCATACCAATCGCTCAGTTCACTATAAAATTTCTTGGTAAGCAGCTCGTTTGAGAACACCTCCATCCAATGCTTGTACAGTTGCTCGAACGAAGGATAAGTCTTGTCGCCCAACGCCTCTAAGATATCAAGATGTCCACGGTGTGGATGCTCGCAATTGATATTGCGGAGGATGCTTACCTTTCCCAACTTCTCGCTACCTCCATTGCGCCACTCCTGCGAATACTTCATTCGCTCGCAAGTAGAAAGTGACAGGTATTTTCCCTGACGGATAAACAAGATGACAGGCTGAGCTGAAGCGATGCGGTTGAAGCCACGAGTCAAGATGGTACTCTCCTGTCGGGTAAGTTCCATGCCTTCCTTCACATCTACGGCAAACACCATCATGCCGTCATACTTGCCTTCTTGGGTTTCGGCATTCACCTCATCAATACTCATTCCCTTGCCATGACCAGCAAGGGTAGCCTCATCAATATTACCTATATAATAGGTGGAAGCCAACTTGTCCACCACTTCTCTCAAAGCGATAGGCAAGGTGACAGAATAAGCTCCCTGATACAAATCCACGAAAGGTATAGGTTCACGGGTGACTTCATTCACCGAAACCTGCAGATGATTCAGCATCTGCAAGCAAGCATCATATAATGAAGACTCTTTAAAGAGTCGCAATATCTTTTCCATATTTCTTATTTTTTACTAACATATTCCCAAACTATCAAGTCGAAGTTCTCTATCTTGAATTTCTCTTCCAACAACTTACCCTTAGCATCTCTCTTTTTCGGGTTAGCAAACAAGTCACCTGCCTTGTGCGACTTCGCTATGTCGAGGATGATTGAGGTAGCCTGCTGTGGCACCTTACTTTTCATCCACTCCTTCAATATTCCCGAAAGCTTGCTGATTCGTTCGTTGTCATTGCTTTCTATCCAGTCTGGCACATACCGCTCCTGATTTTTGTTGGTTCTCAGGAACTCCAGAATCTCGGCTCTATTCAGTTCCTGATAAGTGGCAGGAAGATGAGTATCCACCGGCTGACACATCAGATATAGCTCGGTATATGGTTTATTGCTGCCCTGCTTTCTGTGGGGATAGCCTACCACGGCAACCAGACTCTCAGGTATCTTCTCAAAGAGGGTATCGTCGAAGCGGAAACCAGAGAAGATACCATTCGGCATACGACGGAACACATCCCGGTTCTTGTCGAGGAAATCGAGCAAGTCCTGGCGATAGGTCTCAAAGGAGAAATCCTTGAGCGACAAGGTCTTTGGCGACTCTATATCGGAGATGCTGTTGTTCTGGAGTTCCTCCAGCAGACGGTCGGCATTCTTGTCTTGCAGAGGATTGTCCTCTACCATCTTCTTGAACTTCTCATCAAGTTCCTGAGTCTCGGTATCCACCAGTTTCATCAACGACATACGATTCTGTATGCGGGTCTCCAAATGAAGATAATCCTCAAACGATTTGGCTGGCCAGAAGTTAACACAACGGATCACCTTGTTAGGCGAACCGATACGGTCGATACGACCGAAACGCTGGATGAGACGAACCGGATTCCAATGGATATCAAAGTTAACCTGCGTATCAGCATCTTGCAGATTCTGACCTTCCGACAGGCAGTCGGTGGCTATCAGGATATCTATGCCATCATTTACCTGCTCCAAGGTCTTTGTATCATATTGCGCTATCAGCTCCAGCCACTTCTCGTAACTTACATTCCAACGTTGCTTCTCATCATTATAATATTTGGCTCTATCTAGTCGGGCATCAGCATACATGCCGCTCCAGTCTTTCTCCTTGTAGAGCTTGCTATAAGGCGCAAAACTTTCAAGCACTGCGGTGAAGTTCTTGGTACTGTGAGTACCTGTGGTAAAGACATTCTGTCCCGAAGCAGAAGCCATGCGAGAGAAACCTCGCTTCTTCAACTCATCGAAGATAAACTGAGCGGTATCGGCAAAGGCGGTGAAGATAACGACCTTCTTGTTTTTGGTTTTCTTCTTCTCGTTGAGAATTCTCACAAGTTCTTCCAACTTCAAGTCTTTCTCCTTGCCAGCCTCATAGTCAGCAGCAAAAGCCTCGAAGTTCTTGTAGATTTCCTTCAATTTATTGACATCCATCTGCAGATTTCGGATGAAACCACCCAAGTTCTGCATATCCGAAAGTTTTATGGTTCCCTTACGGAGGGAATAAGCCTCGTCCATCAGGTCATCGATTTCCTCATCATCAAAATCTGCATTACCTTCTCCTCCACCAGTAGAGATAGCTCCATTGCCACCTTTTTCCTTGAACTCCAAGGCAAGTTTCAAGGTGCTTTCATGCACATCGAGTACCTTCTTCACCGTAGTCATGCAAGAATACCAGGAACTTTCCAGACGCTTCATAAACAAGACACCCATCATCTTGACCAGAAAACGTTCGCGGTTTACGTTGTCATCCCAATCCTTAGCCGCTCCCTTTCGAGCCTTTTTCTTATTCACTTCGAGATAAAGACTTGGCTGATAGGCGGTAAGGCTAAGTTCATCGAACTTCTGATAAATTTCTTCCGTGGTTTGCAGCTTGCCTAGATGCTCCACGCCCTGATAGATATTGACAGGCTTCTCCTTGTCTGGGAAGCCCAAGTCTTCGCCCAAAGTCTTCTCAATCAACTTTCGTGTACGAGCCACGATAAGCTTGTCTGTCAGATTGAAGAACTTAGGAGGCAAGGTGGCGATGAATCCACCGATGGTTCTGTCGGGATTGTTGCACCACTGGGTATATTTGGTCTGCGCATCCTTGAAAAGGTTGGTAAGCGATTCCACACCGAAGTCATCATTGTCGAAAGCATCATCCTTGCCATGACCGATGAGGTTGAACTGTCCCTTCACATCGTTCAAGCCGGTGTTGATAGGAGTAGCTGAGAGCATCAGGACTTTTACATCCCTGTTTTCCTGTCCCTCCTTATTTTGGATAAGTTTCGCCATCAACTCCTGATATCTGCCAGATTTCTCATTGCGCAGATTGTGGCTCTCGTCTATCACAACCAGAATCTTCTTTCTCGTCTGAAGATAGCTCAACTTGGCATCGGTGTATCGCTCCTCCATACGGTCGTTCTGCATATCGGTATGGAAACGGACGATATAGTCGAACTCATCCTTCTCGAAACGGGAGTTGCGACGGCGGAGATACTGGTCCCAGTTTTGCTCCAACTTCTTTGGACAGAGCAAGACTGTAAGATAATTCTGAGTCTGGAAATATTTGATGACAGCCAATGCAGAGAAGGTTTTACCAAGACCCACAGCATCGGCAAGGATAGCTCCATTATACTTACGGAGCATTTTTATCAGAGAGATGACACCCTTCTGCTGGTAATTGAAAAGCGTGTTCCAAATCACACTGGTCTGCAAAAGCTGCATATCCTGTCGGTGTTCAATGCCGCCATCCAAGTCGAGATCGGAATTGAACAACTCGAAGAGTATTTTATAATAGATTTCCTCTAGTGTATATTTGCGGAAAATTTTCTCTATCTCTTGGATAAAGTATTGTTTCACATCTATTTGCGCACCCTTAGGTTTCTCTCTATCCTCTGGCATTTTTTCTTTTGCTACCGAAGTCCACTGTTCCTCAAACCAGGAACGGAGAGAACGGTAGGTATCGGAGTTGCCTGTGTCGGCAAGGTTCAGCTCCACATTAGAGGAAGGAGTATATCCCAAGCCCGCATAAGTCAAATTGCTACTGCCCTGCACATAATAGTTGTGGGCAGGGTCATGATTATCCTTAAAGAGATAGAGTTTGGCATGGCAAAAGGCATTGATAATTGCCTTGACATGCACCTTGTCACGGCGCAGGAACTCAAGGGCATTCTTGGCGGCATCACTCAGATGGAGTGCATTCTCTATGCCACAGTCATCATTGAGCAAGTCGAGGATATGGTCTTGGAACTGATCGTCGGCAACCATCTGAGCCAGCACCATACGATACTCATTGTTGGGCGAGAAGTGCTTACCCAACAGTTCCAGACCTGTTACCGAAAAGAATCCCGTCACTATATCGAGTACACCTTCCCTGTTCTTCTCTGGGTCGGTATAGTACTTCATGTAATCCCAAACTGTCGTGGTGTTAATTCCGTCATTAGGATCTCTATCTTGTTTGTTGTCGATGATCATACTTAGGTCGATTTTCATTTCTAATCTACCCGACTCCCTAAGTAGAATCAATTACTTCTATATCACTTACACACAATCATTTACAAAGAAAAGGCGCAGGAATCATATTGCTATCAATATCCTTGTCAATTGAGGCCGTAGGAAGAGCCCTGGGTGTCAAAGATAAGAAGCAATAGAAGCCTACGCCAATAGGTATATATTTTGTGTACGGCACAGGATGCACCCTCTCCATACGAATGAAAAGAGCACACCTATGCCATAGTGTAAATATACACGATGGGTAGACGCCCACCGCTGTCTTCATCTGAACACCCTTTGAAATTTCCTACGTTTCAATTGAACAGAAGAAAACGTAAAGCAAACGTCTTTCTTATTATGATAGGCCAAGCCATGGACTTTCATTTCATAGCCAGCATCTCAATGCCAGCCATCCACAGCAAGACAAATGCAAAGGTAATAAAAAGGAATGGGACTGGCAAGAAAATCATTAACTTTCTTGCAAATCCCAAGAATTTTCATAGAAAGAAGATAACAAAAGAATCTCTTCTCTTTTATCTCACCAGATATTTCGCAACCAAATCTCTGAGCATCATCTCCGGAAGGTTCGATACTCCCACCCCTTGAATCGTAGCATATTCGGGCTTGTTCTTTCCGATAATAAACTTACACTCTCGCCCATCTATACTTGCATACAAATGGAAGTTGCCTTTGTAAGCCTGCTCTATGCGAACATCAGTACAACTTTTGCCATCTATCTCAAAAGAAGCAGAACTGTTGTCTTTATCCTCCAACCCCCATGATACGAGATGAGCATTTATCGCTGACTCTATGGAACTGATCCATCTGTCTTGAACGGCATACCGCTTGGCAATTTCACGGAATTGCCGCAGAGAATCAGCTACTTCCCTGATGATTGCATCAGCACGCCGAATGCCATTGTCCTTGGCAAACAGAATGGCATCATCGTAAGAAATATGATGCAGCTTAGACCTTACATACATACAATGACCCGTATTGGGTAAATAGCCTCCTGTATCTATAATATAAGTGAGGTCGTAGGCTGGCGACAAACGCCAAAGACCCGCCTCATCCATAACAAAAGAGAAATTCTTTGTATGGTCATCCGTATTGTTGGAAAGGACATTGAACACAAGTCTGCGAAATACTTCCTGACAATCAGTCTCCGGCAAATGTAATTTTCTGCAGACTGCCACAAGTCCTTCATAACTATCGGTTTCTGGAGAAATCCCAGCAAGGGT
>CAMBBY010000082.1 GCA_945863825.1 uncultured Prevotella sp.
TACACAAGGAGTATCGTCGGCAGCGTCAGATGTGTATAAGAGACAGCTTCTACATGGTCAATACCATCGCTCCTATCTATCCGCTGTATCTCAGAGATGGCAATGGCAATATCATGACCGATGATAATGGTAAGATATATGATTATGGTAACGGAATGAATGCAGGCTTGAATCGACCTGTACTCTCTCAGCTCAACCAGTTGAAGGATGACCAGCTTCAGGCATCCCATTCTGTAGGAAATACTTTCGGTATCAATGGTTTTGCTGAGATTACTCCAACATTTGTCAAGGGACTGAAGATTACCTTGAACGGTACGGTGGATGACTATGAATATCGCTATCAGAGTACCCAGCAGCCTTATTATGGATTTGGTGCAACGACTTATCCTAATGGTGAGGTAACCGTAGGACATTACCGTTATTATACAGTCAACTTCCAGCAGTTGGTAAACTATGCCCGTTCTTTTGGTCTGCACAACATGACATTGTTGTTGGGTCATGAGAACTATAAGCAGACTTATGAATACGTATATGGCGGTCGTTCCAACATGTTCTCTTTCAAGGGAAACCATGAGTTGGCAGGTGCTATCACCAATGAGCCGACATATTCTAATCAGACCAATTACAACACCGAAGGTTTCTTCTTCCGTGGCATGTATGATTATGATGGCAAGTATTTCGGTCAGGTATCTTATCGCCGTGACGGTTCATCCCGCTTCTCTCCAGCCCATCGCTGGGGCGATTTCTATTCTTTCGGTGGTGCCTGGATACTGACCAAGGAAGATTGGATGGCAGGCACCAAGTCTTGGCTCGACATGCTGAAGGTGAAAATCTCTTTCGGTCAGCAGGGTAACGATGCCATCGGTAACAACCGTTATCTGGATACATACGGCATCGGTAGCATGAATGGCGACATGGCGCTGACCTTTGCTTCAAAGGGTAATGATAAGATTACCTGGGAGACCAATACCAATATCAACGCAGGTCTTGAATTCGAACTCTTCAAGGGTCGTCTGACCGGTGATGTGGAGTATTTCTACCGCAAGACCACAGACATGCTCTGTTTCATCAGCGTGCCTATGTCAATGGGTTATGCAGGCTATTACTCTAATGTGGGTAACATGGTGAACCGTGGTGTAGAACTGAATCTTGCAGGAGATGTAATCCGCACCAAGGATTTTGCGTGGAACATCAATCTCAATGCCACCCACTATACCAATGAGATAACGAAGCTTTTTGAAGAGAACAAGAACGAGATGCTGAGCGGATATGCCGGTTATCATAACGGTTCTTATTATTATGGTGAAGGATTGCCTATCTACACCTGGAGATTGAAGAAATATGCGGGCGTAAATGAGAAAGGAGAATCCACATGGTATGTTGAGAACGAAGATGGTTCGCTGGGCAAGTCTGCAAAATGGTCGGAAGGCTCTTACTTTGCCTGTGGCGACCCGACTCCGGATCTTTATGGTGGCTTTGGCACATCGTTGTCGTTTAAAGGTATTGATGTCGGAGTGAACTTCACTTATTCCATCGGCGGCAAGTCTTACGATTCAGGTTATCAGAGTCTGATGAGTGTTCCTTATGATAGCTGGACAGGTTTTAATTTCCATAAGGATATGCTGGATGCCTGGTCTCCAAGTAACAGAGAATCCAACATCCCTCGCCTCCAGTATAATGATACGGATGCAAGCTCATCTTCTGATCGCTTCCTGATTAATGGAAGTTATCTCAACCTGCAGAGCATCAATATCGGTTATACCTTGCCAAAGAGCCTGACACGTCGTTTGGGCTTGACTAAGGTTCGAGTCTATGGTGCGGCAGACAATGTCTATTTGTGGAGCAAGCGAAAGGGATTCGACCCTCGTACAAGTTTCACCGGCTCACCTAGCAACGAGCAGTATGCGTTTGTTCGTACCATCTCTGGTGGTATTACACTTCAATTTTAAACTGTTAGATAAGGAGATTTTTATATAGATAAGGAGAATTTTATATGATGAACAATATATTTCGCAAGGTTTCTCTGTTCACAGTAGTGCTCTCTTCATGCTTGATGATGCAGAGCTGTCTGGAGGAGGAACTGCCAAAGGATTATGCAACAGGCAGTCAGGTGCAGGGGTCTGAGACGGCTCAGCAGGGCTTGCTGACCGGCTTGAGTGCCTATATGGTAAAGAGTGGTGTGTATGGCGACGGTTCGGCTTACGACAACGGTTATCCCAGCCAGATGATTATCCGTGATGTGATGACAGAGGATTTTCCGGTTTACAATGCAGATTACGACTATTTCTCATATATAGAGAATGGTAAGGGACTCCGTAGCCCATTCAATTACACCTATTTCTACTATTATGGTTTAGTGAACAATGCCAACAGTATCATCTCGTCGCTCGATGTGGAAGGAGCATCTGAATCAGCAAAGGCGTCTGCCGGTGTAGCTTATGCTTACCGTGCTTTGGCATACCTGGATATGGCAAGAATGTTTGAATTCAAGAAGACCGGATTCTCTGACTTTGATGCCAAAGCAGCCAAGATAATGGGACTTACCGTGCCTATCGTGACCGAGAAGACTACAGGCGAGGAGGGTAAGAACAATCCTCGTGTGCCTTATTATACCATGTATCGCTTTATCCTGCACGACCTGAATAAGGCTGAGGCATACTTGAAGGGTTATAAGCGTACGGGCAAGGAGCAGCCGGATGAGAGCGTGGTAGATGGTTTGAAGGCACGCTTCTGGTTGGAACTGGGTTCTCGTTTTTATGATTCGGCAGATGATCTGACAGTCCAGTTGGCTCATGAGAATGATGCTGACGGCTATGATGCCTTGGGCATTACGGCGGTTAATGACTGTTTTGCCAAGGCTGCCTCATACGCACAGGCTGCCATCGACAATTCCGGTTGCCAGCCAATGTCTCAGAGCGAATGGTATAATAAGAAGACCGGTTTCAATACTGCTAATTCTTCCTGGATATGGAAGGCTTCGCTGGGAACAAAGGAGCAATTGGGCAGCTGGTTCTATTCCTGGATGGGTACGGTATCTTCTGAATCTACCGCATTCTCCATGGGTGGTTATGGCAAGGCTTACCGTATGATAGGTGCTTCGCTCTATAATCAGATACCTGATGCCGACTGGAGAAAGAAGACTTGGGTTGCCCCTGAGGATGCTGGCAAGGCTGAGGTTCCGGCAGGCTATTCTACCTTGCTGGATGGAGCAGGATGGGCAAAACTGCCTGCTTACACCAACCTGAAATATCATCCGGGTTCAGGTAACTTGTCTGATCTCTATGTGGGCTGTTTGTGTGATATTCCATTGATGCGTGTAGAAGAGATGTATCTCATCTATATTGAGGCCATTGCCCATACAGAAGGAGTGGATGCTGCCAAGACCGTATTGAATGATTTCATGAATGCTTATCGCTATACAGATGGCTCTTATGAGTGTCAGGCTACAGACATCGAATCACTTGAAGATGCCGTGCTGCTTCAGAAACGTATCGAGCTCTGGGGAGAGGGACTGCTGTATTTTGATTATAAGCGTCTTAAGATAGCTGTTGTCCGCACCTATACGGGTACCAACTTCCTGGAGAGTCACCGCTTGAATTCCAAGTATGGTTTCGTGGCTCCATGGATGGATTGTTATATCCCTGAATATGAGAAGAGTTCTAATCCGGCTGTGGTACTGAATCCAGATCCTACAAGTGTGGTAGAGGCAAAGAGTGAGTAAATGAGGAGATTTTTCAATCTTTAAAATGGAATAGACAATGAAGAATATAAAGTTTTTTAGATATTTGGGGCTTGCCATCTCGGCTGGTCTCCTGTTGGGATTCTCTTCCTGCAGCGATGACGATGATTATGCGCCAGGCAATCCTGCCCCAGACAATTGCATGGGAGTGTATTTTGATGCCGGCAATGCGGCAGAGTTTATTCTTACTCCAGACCAGGAAACCGTTGATGTGAAGGTTTGCCGTAAGGTAGCCGCTGAGGCTGCGAGTGTTCCTGTCAAGGTAGAGTATACTGATACAACTGCCATTCAGGTGCCTGCCACGGTGGAGTTTGCCCAGGGCGAGAAGGAGGCTACGCTGACCATTTCTGTAAAGGGCTTGACACCTAAAAAGAAATTTGGATTCAAGATAGATGTCGATGAAGCCTATGCCGATCCTTATACCAAGCAGGATGGAAGTACGGTGCTGCAGTCGTCGGTGCTGGTTTCTCAGTGGACGAAAGTACTGGAGAATGTGCAGTTCTATTACGCAGGTTTCACAGATCTGCCTGTTACCTATTCTGATATCTACCAGCTGGAAGGTGTCAATCAGTTTTATATCACCAATATGTTGGGTTCAGGTGCTGATCTTTATTTCAAGATTAATGGCACTTTCAAAGCCGATAATCTGGCTGATTGCTCCGGAGAACTGGTTCCTGAGGAAGGAAAGGGTGCTGCCATATATGACTATCAGACCTATAAGGAAAACTATATCGTAGCTGGTGTTGATTCTTCTACAGGTGACTATTTGTGGAACTGGACGGTAGGAGATGTAAATATCAACTCTTTCATGTGGTATGGTGGATATGGCTATAGTACCTATTCTTATATAGACTTCACACAGAAATACATCTATCTGAATGGATATATAAATTCCAGTGTTGAGCAGCAGTCTGTAAATGTGTATGGCGTTTGGTAGAAATATCGAATGATTTCCTAAAGATTTTGGACTTATGAAGAAGATTTTTATATTTTCTCTGATGTTGGCTTCTTTCCTTTGCCTCAGAGCAAAGGAAAGAAGCCTTCAGCAGAAATTGGAGATAGCCAGTGAGGTGCTGGGGGAGCGTTTGCCTTTTGGTGGAGGGAATACTTCTCGTGGAGGAGTAGGTGAGAACCTTCGGGTTATGCGCCAGACGGATGCTTATACGGTTGTAGGACGCAACCGGAACGGATTTGTAGTTCTCGCCAATGATGATGCGTTCAAGGCTGTGATAGGTTATTCTGACGAGGGTACTTTTGGTGATAATCCTGCCTTGGGCTGGTTCTTGGATAGAATTAATGACGCTTCACTTCGTGCTGCTTCTACGGGTTATCAGGTTATCCCTGCAGGTTGCAAGTCAAGTGTTGAGCATCTTATTGCCGTAAAATGGGGGCAGGATGCTCCTTTCAATAGTCAGTGCCCACAAGTGAATGGCAAAAACTGCTGGGTGGGTTGCGTGGCTACGGCTATGGCACAGATTATGTCTGTATATCAGTATCCATCCCGTGGCAAGGGTGTCGCTTCTTATAGCGTTGGCGATGAGAAACGTACTGCTATGCTGAGTATGGGAGCGTATAAGTGGACGGAGATGTTGCCTGCTTATTCGGGTGATAACTACAGTTCGGAACAGGCTGCCGCAGTAGCCAAGTTGATGTTTCATTGCGGTTGTGTGGCTGGTATGAATTATTCTCTTGATGGCAGTGGCGCATCTTTGCCAGATGCGGCGGCTGGTATGAAGAAGCATTTCGGCTATCTTACCCAGTATTATGGCTATAAGGATTATCCCCAGACCAATAACTATGATGATGCAGCCTGGAAAAAGGTTATTTACCGGGAATTGAGCGCCGGGCATCCTATTCTGTATGCCGGTACATCCAATAAGCAGGGAAACGACAAGACATCTTCACATGCTTTTGTGCTGGATGGTTATGATGCTGATGGAAACGTAGGTGTGAATTGGGGGTATGGTGGTTTAGGTGATGGCTATTTCGACTTGAGCCTCCTTCCTCTGGAGTATACGGATAATGGTGTCTCCGTTGATGAGGAGTATCAGTGGTATCAGGAAATGGTGGTTATTCATTGCCCTGATGATGGTGAAATAGATTATGATTTGACTTCGGGATTAACTCCTGTTGTCGGTGTTACTAAGCCTTGCAGTTCCGATGTTTATGATATCAATGGCCGAAAGGTATCGCTCCCGGTGAAACATGATGGTATCTATATCCGGGGTGGCAAGAAATATACTGTAAAGTAGGATTCTCATCAATTGCAGATAATAAGCAAATCCCGATAGGTATGTTGTTGCCTGTCGGGATTTTCCTGCTTATTTCAAGAAGGGCTGCGTAAGAAATCTGTGTACAGATAGGAAAAAGAATTTGCCAGTAACCTTGGGCGTTTCTCTTTATGGTATATCTGCAAAGCATCTTCAGTAACATTTTCTATTGCAATAACTAAAGATATTTAAATATTTAACCCGATATTTTGATATAAATAAAGAAATAACTATATTTGCAGCATGATTACGG
>CAMBBY010000083.1 GCA_945863825.1 uncultured Prevotella sp.
AGATTCGCCTTAGTCTCGTGGGCTCGGAGATGTGTATAAGAGACAGGTTATCAGATAGCCCAATGCTACATGATATTGGGCGGTATTCCCTTTTATCTGACATTGCTCAATCCCAAACTCTCCCTATTGAGCAATATTGACGAACTTTTCTTTGCAGATGCTCATACCATGCTGCGAACCGAATATAATGAATTGTATTCCACCTTGTTCAAACGTCCAGACAACTATCTTGCAGTCATCAGGATGCTGACCGAACGGAAAGAGGGATTTACCAGAAAGGAAATCAACGAGAAAACTAAATTGGGTGGAGCTGCACTTTCTAAGATTCTGTCTGATTTGGAACAGTGTGATTTCATCTTTTCTTATGCCCGTTACGGCAATGCCAAGAACAATGCAATCTATCGCATCAAGGATTTTTATACCTTATTTTATTATAAATATGTGAATGGAATAGATACGAAAGACAGTCTTCGTTGGACTCATCTTTCATCTACGCCTCAGGTGTCAAGTTGGCAAGGCTTCAGTTTTGAACTTCTCTGCCTACTGCATTTGGATGAAATCAAGAAGGCTTTAGGGATAGATAGAATTCTCAATGATGCAAGTGCTTGGCGTAGCAGGCAACCCGAACAGAATACGCAAATCGACTTGGTGATAGAGCGTGCCGACCATAATATCAACCTTTGTGAAATGAAGTTTTCTTCAGGCATGTATGCTATTGATAAAGGTTATGAGCAGAAATTGAGAGAACGCATGTCTATGTTCCTGGCAGAAACCATGACCAGATGCAGCACCCGCATCACCCTGGTTACTACCTACGGAGTATTGCAGAACAAACATTCAGGCATTGTAAATGATGAAGTTTTGCTGGATGATTTGTTCGAATGAGATTCATTTTCTCCTTATACAACTTTGGTATGTATAAGGAGAAAAACGTAACAAATAGTAAGCAGAAATGTGCTATTCCTTACTAAAACCATATATTTTTGCCAAGTAATTGCATTTTTATAACAAAATATTTGCAAATATCCAAAATAAATTATAATTTTGCAGCCGATTATAGTTAATTTATAAATTTTATCAAAACGAGAGAGATTATGATGAAAAGAATCGCAATGTTGATGGGGGGGGCAATTCTCAGTTGTGGAGTAGCCTTTGCTCAAACATCCGTTACTGGTAAAGTTACCTCTTCAGATGATGGTGAGCCTGTAGTTGGCGCATCAGTCAGGATAATAGGTTCTAAGACTGGTACAGTAACCGACATCGATGGAAACTTCTCTTTGAATGTTCCTGCTGATGCTAAGTTGGAGATTTCATACATCGGTATGAATCCACAAACTGTCAAAGCAAGTTCTAATATGAAGATTGTTTTGACTTCTGATAACAAATCCTTGGATGAGGTGATTGTTACAGGTTATGGTAACTTCAAGAAATCCTCATTTACAGGTGCTGCTGCTTCTATGTCAACAGCTAAGTTGAGTGATGTTCCTTCACTTTCTGTTGAAGATAAGCTTTCTGGTAATATCCCAGGAGTTTCTATTTCTTCTTTCTCTGGCCAGCCAGGTGCAATGAACTATATCCGTATTCGTGGTATGGGTTCTATCAATGCAGGTAACGATCCATTGATTGTGATTGATGGTACTCCTGTGAACTCTGGTAACTTGAGTGGTTTCAATGATGGTCAGACTGGAAGTGGTTACAATGGTTCTGGTACCAATGCACTTTCTACATTGAACAGCAACGATATCGAATCTATCACTGTTATCAAGGATGCTGCCGCAGCCTCTTTGTATGGTTCTCGTGCAGCCAATGGTGTGCTTGTCATTACAACCAAGAGTGGTAGTGCAGGTAAGACCCAGGTTGATTTCCGTAGCGACTGGGGATTCTCTAACATGGCTATCAACTATCGTCCAACGTTGGATGGTGATTCTCGTCGTGCCTTGATTTATCAAGGCTTGAAGAACTATGCTTACGACAATATTGATGGTACAACCGATGCTTCGGCTGCAGCATTTGCTGATGCTAATATTGATGATTATGCAGCAAAACCAGAGAATGGCTGGGCTAATTGGCGTGACGCTCTCTTCAAAAATGGTTCTAACCAGAACTATCAGGCAAGTGTAACTGGTGGTAATGATAAGACCAAGTTCTATGCATCTTTGTCATATGCAAATCAGAATGGTATTGTTGACCGTTCAGGCTTGGAACGTATGACGGGTAATGTAAACGTTTCCCATCGTTTTGGTAAGTTCAAGTTGGATGCTAGCACAATGATTTCATCTATGCATCAGAACTCTGCCATGGATGGTGGCGCTTCTTTTGCTGGTGCCATCTCAAGTGCAGTATGGTTCCTTGGCCCTTCTAATGCTATCTATGACAAGAATGGTAATTTGCTGACAGAGACAGATGGCGCTTATAACAATGGTTATAACCCTATTTATGAGAACCAGCACATGTCTGATAGAACCAACACGACACGTTCTTACAGCACCTTGGCTCTCGAATGGAACATTTGGGACAACTTGAAGTTGCGTGAGAAGGTAGCTTACGACTACATCAACTCTACCGAGGATGTGCTTTGGGACAAATTCTGTGGTAATGGTTCTGGCTCAAATGGTGTGATGCAGCGTACTTACAATGAGTGGACAACCATGAACACTCAGACACAGTTGACATATAATAAGTCTTGTGGTGCCCACAATGTGGATGCTTTGCTTGGTTTCGAGACAGAGGCATGGCATAACAACAACTCATACGCTTCTGGTACAGACTACCCTGGCAACTTGTATGAGTTCGCTAACTCTGGCGATACCTCTATGGAGAGTTACAAGTATGACTCAAAGATGACTTCTTTCTTGGGTCGTGTCAACTACAACTATAACGATTTGTATTATGCTGGTGTAAGCTATCGTCGTGATGGTAGTTCTCGTATGGCACGTGAGAATCGTTGGGGTTCGTTCTGGTCTGTATCTGGTGCTTGGCGCTTTGGTGCAGAAAAGTTCATGGATTCTATCAAGGATATATTGAGCGATGGTAAGATTCGTGTATCTTATGGTGTGAACGGAACTCTTCCATCTGGCTTGTATAGTTACATGAACCTTTATAAGTATGGTGAGTACTACAATGGTAGCAATGGTATGGGTATCATTGGTGTAGCCAACAAGGACTTGAAGTGGGAGCAGAACAAGGCTTGGAACTTTGGTCTTGACTTGACATTCCTCAACCGTATCTCTGTAACATTGGATTACTACGTACGTAATACATCCAATTTGATTATGAACCGTCCTATCTCAATGATTCCAGGTTACTATGATGATTCTTCTCTGTTGGCTACCATGGCTCAGAATGTAGGTTCTATGCGTAACCAAGGTATTGAGGTGACCATTTCTTCTACCAACATTCAGAAGAAGGACTTCCTTTGGACTACTTCTCTGAACTTTGGTCATAACTCCAACAAGGTAACAGAGTTGACTGGTGATGATGACAAGATTATCAGCGGTGCCATGATTCATCAGGTAGGTAAGCCTTACTATTCTTACTATATGTATGAGTATGCAGGTGTTGACCCTGAGACAGGTTTGGAGAGCTATTACATCAATGATGGAACTGAGAATGCTCGCAAGACCACTACTAATGTAGCTGAGGCAAACAAGACTATTGTTGGTCATCATGAGCCAACACTTGAGGGCGGTTTGTCTAACTTCATCAAGTGGAAGTTTATCGACTTCAACTTTACTTTGACCTATAAGTTGGGCGGTGACTCTTACGATGCTGCTACTTGGTTGCACGATAATGGTGGTACATACGCCCTCTATGGAGCAATCCCTTCTTACTATAAGTTGGAGGATATGTGGCAGAAGCCAGGCGATAATGCTAAGTTGCCTAAGTTCCAGGCTGGTTATGGTAAGCGTGCGTTGTCTTCTCGTTGGTTGATGCCTAACGATTATCTTCGCTTGAAGAACCTTACCTTAGGTTTCTCAGCACCAAAGGAGTGGATCAGCAACCTCGGCTTGAGCAAGGCTCGTGTATATTTCTCTGCCAACAACTTGTTGACCTGGAAGTCTAAGGATCTTTATGTTGATCCAGAGACACCAGCGGATGGCTTGTGTACATTCGAAATGCCAGCTTTGAGAACTTATACATTTGGTATCGAACTTAGTTTCTAATTTATAAAAGAACGAAATACAATGAAAGTATTAAAATCAATATATAAGGTAATGGGCTGCGCTATTTTGGCAGCCAGCCTGTCATCTTGCGTCAATGATTGGTTGGACGTAGCTCCTTCTGATGGTACAGATGCAGATGCAGCCTTGACCAGCAGTTCAGACTTGGCTGCTGCGAGAACGGGTATGTACAAGGCTTTGAAGGGAAACAGCAGCTTGGTAGATTACTATGGTCAGCAATTCTTCGTTTATGGTGATGTTCATGCAGGTGATGATTATCAGTATAATAATATTGGTGGTTCTAACCGTGCTAGTTTTTACTATGACATGAACTACCAAACAGCATCAGAATTCAACACAAGTACTGTATCATGGCAGTCTCCATATGTTGTAATTGGACGTGCAAACAGAATCATTGCAGCTGCAGAAGGTGGTGCTTTGAGCGATGCAGCAGAGGCTAAGGCTACTATCGACCAGTATGCAGCAGAGGCAAAGGTACTCCGTGCCCTTGCTCATTTTGACCTTGTTCGTATTTATGGTAAGCCATATACAGAGGATCAGGGTGCATCTCTTGGTGTACCATTGGTAACAGAGGTGTTAGAATCTAATGCAAAGCCAGCTCGCAGCACTGTTGCTGAGGTTTACACCCAAGTAGTGAAGGATTTGACTGAGGCTATCAGCTCTAATGCTCTTGCTACAGAGACAGAACCAGGTTATGTAAGCGTTTGGGGAGCAAAGGCAATCCTTTCTCGTGTTTATTTGAATATGGGTGATTATGCTAACGCCTTGTCTGTTGCTGAGGATATTATCAAGAATTCTGGCGCAGCGTTGTGGACTCGTGACCAATACTTCAAAGCATGGGATGCTTCAACTCCTAATGAGAGTGAGTTCTTGTTCCGTCTCAATGTGGCAGGTTCTACAGACAACAATGACTTGAATGGTATCGGTAACCTGCAGCAGCGTGATGGCTACAAGGAAATGGTTGCTACTAAGAAGTTTGTTGACATGCTTACTTCAGACCCAGAAGATGTTCGTAACGATATGTTCTTGCCTGCAACTGCTGCCAAAGAGGTGGCAACTTATGGTACCAACAAGGTATATCTGAACAAGTTGCGTGGTCAAGGTGGTAATCTTCGTAATGTTACTATCGTTCCAATTATCCGTCTTTCTGAGGTTTACTTGACAGCTGCAGAGTGTGCATTTCGAAATAATGACAAGACTAAGGCTGTAGAGTATCTGAATGATTTGGTAAAGAACCGTACCACAACAGAGGCTTCTTTGGCTACAGTGGATAACATCACACTTGAGCGTATCTTGATTGAGCGTCGTAAGGAGTTGATTGGCGAGGGACAGCGTTACTTTGATGCTTTGCGTAATAACGAGACTATCACCCGTTATACAAGTGAAGCTGATAAGGGTTGGCACAAGACATTGAGCAAGGAAGCTCAGTCTTTCGACCGTGATTACTTCAAGGCTATTGCTGCCATTCCGCAGGCAGAGATCAACGCCAACCCTAACATCAAGCAGAATACGGGTTACGGTGAGTAATTATCAAACAAAGTAATAGCATGGTTCTAATATAAGTTCTAATGCTGTTATAACAAGATTAGAAAATATTTTTAATCAACGATATAGGAATGCCATGAGTGGCATTTTCTATAAATCTCTCTGGAGAGGCTGGCTGTGAAGCTCGCCTCTCCTTTTTCATATATTGTTAAAGGTAAACACTATTAGTCTTTTAAGCAAGCTAATAGAATAATCTTGAATTCATCAGGGCGAGTGTATGCCATACTGCCCCCAGTAAGTAAATTTTCTTCGGGCATGAAAGCTTAGTTTGGTGTCGCTGAATGTATGTTCAACGGTGTTGAATATAAACTTCATGCGGGTTTAGTGACTTTTTCAATGGGTTTTATATACTTTTTCTTGCGAATTATTAGACTTATTCAAGCAATTCTTTGTAATTTTGCATGTAAAAACATAAAGAGATGGAAATAGTAGAAAGAAATATGGTAGGCAAGAAGAGCCAAGAGGCTTGTGAGGATGGTATCATCGTGACCTGTCTCTTATACACATCTGACGCTGCCGACGATACTCCTTGTGT